>CALHRB010000145.1 GCA_938038165.1 Candidatus Kapaibacterium sp.
AATCACTAAATTAAAAGTTCAATTTTTTGAAAACAATAAGTTAATTATTTAAAAGGGTTTAATTATGTTTAATAGTTCTACTTCTTACAGCCAATCAAACAACATATCAAGAGCTATCAGGCTCTTCATCTTACTTTCAGGCTTTTTAGTTTTCTCTTTTGGAAATCTTTATTCACAAGCGAGAATAGGTTCGACCGATTACTCGACCCTAAAAGCAGCTTTTGATGCCATAAATGCAGGAACTCACACTGGTAATATTGTCATTACAATTCGCAGTAACCTTACAGAAACCTCTGCGGCTGTATTGCAGGCTTCCGGAGTCGGTTCAGCAAATTATAATTCTGTTACAATCTATCCAACCGGAACTTATACTATCTCGGGAAGTGTGGTGAACGGTCTTATAGAATTAAGAGGTGCAGACAATATTACAATTGACGGAAGGGTTAATCAAAGCGGTTCAACAAATGCTCTGACAATACAAAATACTTACACTTCAACTTCTACCGTAATCTGGCTCGATAGCAACACCACATCAACGATTGCTAATGGTGCAAAGAACAACACAATTAGAAACTGTAATATTGTTGGTTCAAATACTTCATCTTCCTGGGGTATAACTTGCGGCTCAAGTGCTGCTTTAAGCACAGGTGGTGTTGGAATGGATAATAACCGTTTCTTGTACAATAATTTCAATAATGTTTATTATGCCTTTAGAATTTACGGAACAAGTACAGCCATAACAGGAAAAAACAAGAATTTTGAAATTAGCTATAACACTGCCACGGGCAGTATTATGTACTATTTTATGTATATTTTTTATGCTGATAATCATACAATTTCTTACAATTATATAAATAATCATACAACCGGGTCAGCGTTTTATTATTTGTATAATTATTATGGCACTAATGGAAAAATATATGGAAATTCTGCAACCAATCTAACAACAGCAAGCACTTTTTATGGTATTTACAACTATTATGGCAGTTACACAGAAATTTATGACAATACATTCGACAATTTAACCGCAGCTTCAACTGCTTATCCATTATATAACTATTATGCGTATAAATCATTTGTTTATAACAATACTATTCAAAATTTGAATGTTAACGGAACTTGCTATGGTTTGTATAATTATTACTGTGATACTTCAAAGGTCTATCTTAATACGATTCAAAATATCACTGCACTTTATACAATATATGGAATATACAGTTATTCCGCATATACTTTATATGAAAGAAATTTAATAAACACATTGAAATCCACATCAACAAGTGGTTATGCTGCAGTGGGAATTTATATGGCAGGTTCAACTGCAACTGCAGGAAATTATGACACACTAAGAAACAATGTGATTTATAAGATGACCACAACAAACTACTCAACAAGCTCTTTAATTTATAATCCTTTTGGTATTCTTATTGCAAGTGGTCTGGGTCATAAAATTTGGCATAATAGTATAAACCTTTATGGTCAGCAGGAAGGCTCTAATACCTCTGGGACTTTATCAGCCGCTTTTTGTATTTCAGGTAGTTCTTCAAATACATTTGATATCAGAAATAATGTTTTTAGTAATAGTTTGGTAGGTTTAACTGGCTCGCAATCTTATGCAATTTATTTATTTGGAACTGCTAATCTGACAAATACCACAATTAATTATAATGATTATTATGCTTCAGGCACATACGGTGTCTTGGGCTATTTATCCGGGAACAGAACAACAATAGCTGATTGGCGAAATGCAACTTCTCAGGATGTCAATTCTTTCTCCTCTAATCCTAACTATAACGCCGATGACTTTCTTATTCCATTGTCCGGTTCACCATTAGTAAGCGCAGGAACACCAATAGCACAAGTTCCTCGAGACTTTCTTAACACTAGTCGTTCAACAACTGCCCCAACTGTTGGTGCTTATGAGCAAGCTGGAGAATTTGCACCACCCGCTATAACCTTTACCCCACTTGCAAACACAACTTCAACATCTAACAGGGTGCTGAATAACTTTGCCCAAATAACTGATAATTCTGGAGTGAACACAACTACTTATGCACCAAGGCTTTATTACAAAAAATCAACTGATGCTAATACTTATGCCGGCAATACTTCTGCTGATAATGGATGGAAATATGTCGTCGGAACAAATTCTGGCAATATGTTTTCCTTTACTATTGATTATTCCAAATTGCAGGGTGGCTCCGTTCAATCAAATGATGTTATTCAGTATTTTATAGTTGCTCAGGATTTAGTTTCACCACCAAATGTGGGAATAAACAGTGGCAAATTCAATTCTAAACCTTCGAATGTAGATTTAGGCTCTTCAGCTTTCCCGATATCTGGTACGATACTTTCATATAGGATTTCACCTTCGATTTCGGGAACGGTTAGAGTTGGTTCATCTGAAACATATAAGTCGTTGACAAATAGCGACGGTCTGTTCAATTATATGAATGGGGCAGTTCTAACCGGTGATGTAACTATTGTAATAACATCAAATCTTACAAACGAAACCGGTAGTGTTGGTTTAAAGGAACTTGCCTCCGAAGGTGGAAATGCTTTTACAATTACAATTAAACCAAATGCAGCCACAAATTTCACAATTTCAGGTAATTCCTCATCTTCGCTAATCAGACTTGAAGGGGCTGACAGGGTAACAATAGACGGAAGTTATAATAATTCCGGAAGATTTCTTACATTTGTTAATACCTCTACTTCTGGTAATATTGCTACAATACACGTAGCGAGCTTCACAGGCGGAGCTAATAACAATACCATTAAAAATTGTAATATCTCAACTGGTTCAAACACCTCCATCAGTTTTGCCATTTATGTTGCTGATAATACCATTGGAACAACCGGTGCAGGAAATGATAATGACAATCTGACAATCGACAATAATGTTATAACCAAGGCTTATTATGGTATTTATGTAGGAGGCAATGCCAGCGTAAGAACTGACAACCTTGTCATTTCTAATAATATCATTGGTTCAAACACCTCAAGTGATTATATAAATTTGCGTGGTATATTCATTCAAAATGTTGATTATGCCCATATACGCGGAAATGAGATATTTAACTTAAGGGCTGCCCCTTCAACAAACATTGCTGGAATTGAAATCGGTGGAACGAATAACTATTGCGAAATTTATCGAAATAAAATTTATAGTATAAAAAATCCCAATTCTGGTGGTTGGGGTGCCTGGGGCATTAATGTCCTTACAACAACAACAAATTATATGAAAATCTATAATAACTTCATCTGGGATATAACCACAATGAATTATTCATCATCGTCAACATTTTACAATCCTTTCGGTATCAGGTTGACAGGAGGAACAAACTATTCGATATATCATAATACAATTCATATGTATGGCACTCAGGAAAATGTTGGTTCATCAGCTTCATTATCAGCCTGCATTTTAGTTACAACAACATCAGTAACTGGTATAGATTTAAGAAATAATATTCTGGCTAATGGGTTATCATCAAATTTTGCCGGAACAAAGTCCTATACTATATATGTCTATGCTGCAAGCCCGTCAGGACAATTTAATAACATGGACTATAACGTTCATTATGCTTATGGGTCTTATGGAATATTAGCCGGATATCAGACAACACCAACAGACATAACAGATTTAACCACTCTGAGATCAATATACGGAAGGAATACAAATACTAAAGTCAGATCTGTTAACTTCGTGGCTGATAACGATCTACATCTTGATGGCTCCTCGGTTGGTCATTCAGACTTTTATGCTCCTGCCTTAGGTATTGCAAACGATATTGATAATGAAAATCGAAGAACAACAGACTGCTACGTTGGTGCAGACGAAGTAAACTCAATCCTTGGCATAAAAACTAACATCACAGCTACACCTGATTTACCAGTTTATTGTTCAAATTCTTCTAATGTTGTAATTGATTTCGAGCCTGAAGTCAAAGGCTTTGCTGATGGTGTTAAAAGATCGGTGAACCCTGTCTTTTCTTTTGAATGGTACAAGAACAATCAAAGATTCGATACAAGAACAAGTCTTTCTTTCATACCATTAACTCAAAATGATTCAGCAGATTATTATGTAATTACAACATTTGATGGCTCAAAAGTTCAATCAGACGTCAAGCATATCAAAGTCGAGACAGCTATGACCGTAACCCAGCATCCAAATAGCGCCGAGGTTTGTTCTAACGACCCTTCATTAACTTTAGTGGCAAACGGAACTGGAACGATACTTGGATTCCAATGGCAGAAAGAAAGAAGGAACTCTCCTGGTACCTTCGATGATATCCTTGGACAGAATTCTCCAACATTGCAGATAACATTAGCAAATGCCTTGGAAGCGGCTGGAACTTATAGATTGAAAATTATCGGTCCGGGCAACTGCGGTCCAAGAGAGGTTTATTCAAATCTTGCCTATGTGAATGTTTCTGACCCTATAACTCAAGTTCAGAACCACTCTTCAGCAAACATAGCAAGTATTTGTGTCGGTGACAGATTTGATATTTCTGTTACAAGCGACGGGACAGTTCTTGGTTATATGTGGCAAAGACTCGAAACAGGAAGCTGGAAAGATTTGCCGTTGAATAAATATCCATCAGCAACAAGCAGAACATTAATATTTCCAGCTGCCGATCCAAGCGAATCAGGTGATTACAGGTGCATTATATTCGGCAGTCCTTATTGTACACCCTCGCAAGCAATATCCGAAACATTCTCGGTTATGATATTCCCGGAAGCAACCTTTACTTTCCAACCCGAAAGCCAGCAGGTTTGCGAAAATGAAAATGTTGTTTTAATCGCTTATACAGATGCTCAGACATTCAGCTATCAATGGCAAAAAGATGGTGTTGATTTAACCGTTGATCAATTTCCATCTGCCAAGTCCCCAATTCTTTACCTTAACAATCTTAATTTCAATTCATCGGGGGTTTATCGCTGTGTTTTAAATATTCAGGATTGCAAAGGTATAAGAAATATTATTTCGAACGAGGCATTGATTTATGTTCATTCAAAAACCGAAATTGTTTCAAAACCCTCAACGGCTTATTATCCTCTGGGAGATGTTGCTCAGTTTGAAGTCAAGGCTCACGTTGAGTTAATAGATAATATTAATTATGAAATTCAATGGTGGAGAGGTAATATCAAGATCCGCGATAATGACAGAATTGCCGGCTCGAATTCCTCTATTTTGACAATCAGGGATTTGCAGCCCTCAGATTACGGAAATGACTACTGGGTTATGGTTACTGGTCTTTGTGGAGTTGACTCTATGAAATACATGACTCTCGAAACACCTGATATAAGAATTTTAAATAATCCTCAAAATGTTGTCAGTTGTGAATATAAAGATATCAGCTTCTCTGTTGATGCAATTGCTTTTGGTGGAACCAACATCACATATCAATGGTTTAGAGGTTCAAACCCATTGAATGACGGCGATAAATACAGCGGAACAAAGTCAAAAACTTTAATAATCAAAAATGTTACAATGGATGATGAAGGCGATGATTATTTCGTCAGAATTACTCTCCTTCCTTATAATATTACGATCAACTCAGATAATGTTTCGCTGGACATCAAGCAGAATCTCTTTTATCTGACCCAGTTGCCTGAGAACCTTAGTGTGAAAGTTGGCGAGGAACTTAAACTTGTCTTCGAGGTTGTGGGCGAAGCTCCAATCACTTATCAGTGGTTCAAAAATGGTAATTTATTACCAAATTTCATCGATAATACACTTACTATTCCAAATTCTGCCTTTGTTGATGCGGGAGTTTATTATTGCGTAGCTACAAACGAGTGTGGCTCCATAAGCTCCAAAGAATGCACCGTTGCCATAACTACTTTTATTATATCATCAGTTGATGAGAAAAGCTCACCTTTTGAATTTGGTAATACACCCAATCCTACAAGTGGTTCTACAGCTATTTACTTTAACACTGCAGAAGAAACTATAACTAAAATCGTTCTCAGAGATTTGACCGGCAGAGAAATTCAGACCATATTCAATGGTATGTCTAAAGCAGGTTATAACGAAATCAGAATTAATCCTATTGAAATGAATTTGGGGTCGGGGATATATTATTACACCATTACAATAGGGGATAAATCATCAACCAAACCGATGATCATAATTAGATAATTTTTAGCAGATTTTTAATAATATGAGCCGGTTCGATAGATTTTAGAGCCGGCTTTTTTATTTCCCCCAAAAATTAAATCTGACACCTATGGAAGTCGAAATAAGAAATAAACCCAAATCGTGAGGTGGTCCTATTCCGGTATTCAGCTTAATTTTTTTCTGGAATAAATTTCCCGTTAAATTTACATAGAATTCCATTGGGAGTTTATTAATGAATTCGTTGTAAGAAGCTTCGATTAACAATAAAACTCCATAACTGGAAAATCCGGAAATATTCCCCCTGTCAATTCCAATATCATTCGTAAAATATTCATCATAACCTGCATCTCCATAAAACACGCCAAAACCTAATGTATAGACAATTGGTTTTCGGATTAAATCATTTAAGTTATAATAGAAACCCGAAGAAATTATACTGGCTGTCCATTGATCACTTATTGTCATATTATATTCGGATGAATAATCTGATAGTGAAATAATAAATGGAGATGTATAGTCCAACCAAAAGCCGTATTTCTGACTGGGTTTAAAATTAAACCCAAGAGAAGGAGAAGCATAAGTTCTTATATTAGATATATTTAATGAGGGGTAATATTTTGCGGAGGCACCCACTGAAAATTTTGGAGCACAGTCATCACAAATGAAAATTTCCGGGATTTTTGAAATTCTTTGATTCAAATTTTCCATTTGCAATTCAACTTCTTTAAATTGCGTCCTTAATATTCTTTGGGCTCCCAAAACAGCATTAACATCATTCCGAAGTTCGTTAATATTATAACGAAGTGAGTCGTTCATTTCTATCATTCTGGAACATACCGACTCCATGCTTTGTGATAATATCCTGATTTCATTGAAATCAATCAGAATTTCATCAAATTCCTTTTTGAGTTTATCAATGGCTTCTTTATTCGAAGACCTTATTGATTCAACAGACTTAGATAATCTGGAAACTTTCTGGCTCAAATTATATATTTTGTTATTTATGATATCAAGGTTTGAATATATTGTTGTCATATCCTGAGAGAAGGAAAATAAAGAAAATAAAATCATCAATCCTATGAAACAAAAAACTTTACTCATATTCAACCCTTGAAAAAAAACAAATATAATTAACCTTAAGAAAAAAAAGCGAAGGAAAAATAATTTCCTCCGCTTATTGAAAATCAAAGTATTTTTTATTTATGGAATAGTAAATTGAATTTCCTGAATGTCAAGAATCCAGGCTTGTCGCGAAACGCCCGTGTTTAGTATCCTTTTCTTTTCATTTTCGGCAGCGTTTTTATCGTAGAACATTCTGCCTGCATAGTATTTTCCATCATTCGAAGATAGAACGACCAATGGATAAGGATCTTTCATCTTGATAAAATTACTTGCTTCGCCTAAAGTATTAAATTTCCCTAAAATCAACGCCCACCCTTTTTCGCTAACTGGAGAATCCACCTGTCCGGGTTTAACAAAACTGAGAGCATTAACCGGTGTTGAGGTAAATGGATATGGATTTGTCACAATTTGTATGCAAAGATAATCATAAAGCTGATCCCCGTTATAATATTCTATGAAATAATAACCCTGTGGATAATAAAAACTCTTATGAACGGTTGCGTCGTAAGGATAACGAGGAATCAGTTGATGAATGTTCTCGCTAAGACTTTTCATCTGCAAATCGCTGAGATAACTTGTATTGCCAGGCAGTGGATCTTCCTGAATAAATTCAAAAATATTTTCTTTCAGATCAATTCGCTTAAAATCACCGAGCTGGACAAGCCCATAATCTCTGGTTTTTATTAAGCCATCGCAGTTATAATCCTTTATGGTATAACTAACCGGAATTCTGCTTGGATTATAAGGGAATGGCAAAGTTGGAGATTTTTTAACGACAACTCTGCTGATTCTTTTTCCTATAATCACAATGCCATTTTCAAGAAATTCCACACGGCTCATTTTCATAAATCTATCAGCATCAATGTAGTTTATAAATATTTCCTGACGGATTCTCTTCTCTCTTTCTGTCCATTGTTCTTTTTTGGTAATGACCTGACCAAAGCGATTGTCCTCGGGTTTGATTTCTCTTTCTTTATGACGCTCATAACCAAGCTCTTTCAAAGATGGTTTGCCATAATTAGATTCGCATTCTCTTAATACAGGACAGGACTGCCAGTATTTTAGCTCATCTGTTTTTATGCTTGTTTTTTGGGATGGAAGCAACTGGTATTTGTAATTTTTTAATTTAACATTTTCGCACATTTTATCAACCTTGTCAGCTAATTTTGGTCCGTCATAGTAGATATAAAGACCATCTTCCTTCAACTCGTAAGGTTTATAATGCGTTACATCAGAATACATTTCAGGGTTTGCATCCTTAAGCTTTGATTCTGATTTTTCTGATTCATCATCGTCGGAACGACTTTCGGCTGTCTTGTTTTCTTTGGTAGCTTCAGTGGTTTTTGTTTTATTTCTCTGTTCAGGATTTTGGTTTGTGCAACTAATAAAACCATAAACTATGACGAAGGAAACAATTAATAGAAGTTTCATATACATCCCTGTTTATCTATAAAAAAATAATTGAGTCCAAAAAAAGAGAAGGAGAACTTGAAGCATTTATTCAAAATGTCAAATCCTCCTTGATTAACTCATAACAAATAGAGATAGCTATTATTTGCTACAATCCATTGTAACAATTACAATTTAATTATTTATTTTATATTTACAAATAGTTAAACAGCAATGTGGATAAAATGTGAATAATCATTCTTCATTACCTTCAAATGTAAAATGTGTTACAATTTCCACATCAGGGCTAATACTTCTTGTTACTGGACAAGTGTTCACAACATTTTTCATCAAGGCAAACTCTTTCTCGTTTAATTTTCTTGGGAAATGAAAATACATTGTTAGTCTTCCAATCCTGCGGTAAGGATCGTTAACCATTTCTTTTTCCACATAAGCTTTCAAACCTGTTATATCGAAGTTGTTGTTTTTTGCAACAATACCCATGATTGTAACAATGCAGGAGCAACTGGCTGTTCCCAGCAAATCAGTAGGAGAAATGAATTCACCTTTGCCCTGATTATCAACAGGAGCATCTGTCAAGAATTGCTGTCCAGATGGACCGTGTGTTATACGACAATGCAGGTCACCAAGATATTCTACGTCTATTCTTACTATATGTTTTCCCATTTTTAGCCCTAATAAATTATACTTATTTTCCTATTCCATATCTGTTCATAAAGTCCGCAATAAGGTTGAAAGCTTTTTCAAGTGTTTTCTCGTCTGGTAGAATCACGATTCTGAAATGACTAGTTCCGGGTTTCTGACCAAATCCTGATCCGGGGACAATTACAACGCCGGTTTCTTTTATAAGACCTACTGCAAATTGAGCATCATCATCAACATCAATGGATGGAAAAGCATAAAAAGCTCCCTCTGGCTTAACAAGAGAAATACCCGGTATTGTCGCTAATTGATTCATAGTTATATCACGTCTTCTTTCAAGTTTTTTATTTAGTTCAACTAAATGAGTTTGATCTCCGTCGAGAGCAGGAGCTATAGCGTATTGGATGGGATGGTTAGCGCAAATTCTTGCCCTGAGAAGCTTATTAATTGCCTCAATAAAATCACCTAAAACTTTTTGCTGACCTGAGACAATCCCCCAACCAATTCTAAATCCTGGTGCGACATAATTTTTCGATAAGCCTGAAAATGTTATTACAGACACATCCTTGTTCAATGCTGCTATCGAAATGTGCTTATTTCCATCAAAAAGAAGTTTGTCATAGATTTCATCAGCAAATATTACCAAATTGAAATCAAGAGCAATTTTAATAATTTCCTCAAGAGTTTCTTTTTTGTAAATAGCCCCTGTCGGATTATTAGGATTGATCAAAACTATAGCTTTTGTTTTATGATTAATTTTTGCCCTTATATCGGCTATGTCCGGTTGCCAGTCATTACTCTCGTCCAGATAATATGGATTACCAATAAGTTCCAGTTTGCTTTGAATTGCAGTATATAATGGATAACCCGGTGTGGGTATCAAAACATTTTCGCCTGGGTTTAGTAGGGCTGTAAGGCAAATTTCTATTGCTTCGCTGGCACCTGAAGTTACAAAAATATCGAGTATATTCTCTATCCCTTTTCTGTTTGCATCTCTTTCTATCGCATCAAGAGCAGATTTTACTCCTGACGATGGTGCATATCCATTATAATTCTTTTGCATTGCTTCATATGTTACATCAATGATATGCTTTGGTGTTGTGTGGTCATATACATTTGGATCTCCAATGTTTAAATAAAGCATTTCCTTGCCAGTCTTGGCAACCTCATTGGCAAGTAGAATTATGTATCTGATAGCATATGTTACATTCTCTGTTTTACGAGCAGGTATTATAGGACTAATTGTCATTTTTTCACCAATATTTCCAATAAAAAAGCAAAATTAACTAAATTC
>CALHRB010000146.1 GCA_938038165.1 Candidatus Kapaibacterium sp.
GTTGGAATTTTTTGGTTTTGATGTTATTGGGAAACATTTTCCAAGCCTATTTGAAAACTCAGAAGAAATTATAAATAGTTATAAAATCCTATCAACATCAAATCAAAAAAAAATATACATAGAAAATCGCTTTAATTCTAACGAAGGATCTATAAAACTTTTAGCTATCTGGAGCAGAGTAATAAACGGAAAAAATGATGAAACAACTGGTTTCCTTGCCACAGCAAGAGACATTACTGATTATGAAGACATGAAAAACAAATTACTTCATACATCAAAAATGGAATCTATCGGACAGTTGGCTGCTGGTATTGCCCATGAAATAAATACTCCTTTACAATATATTAACAATGGAAACTTCTTTATGAGATATGTCGTTGAAAACTTTACGAAATTTTTTGAAAATCTTGAAAAAATAGATGGTACGGTTTACTATGAAAATAGAAACTATAATATTAAGGATATTTTGAATCAATTATATACGAACTTAAATCTTAAATTACTAACAGTTGAAGCCGAAAAATCAATAAACAGAACTAACAAGGGAATAGATAATGTCAATAGAATTGTCAAAGCTCTAAAAAATTTTGCTCATCCATCAGGGGGGGTAAAAAACTTTTCAAACATAAATGATGGAATAGCAGATACAATAGTCATATCTCATAATGAATGGAAATACATAACTAAGATTGAAACCAACCTTGCTGATAATTTACCTTTGTGTTATTGTTGTTTAGATGAAATTAATCAGGTTATATTGAATATGATAATTAATTCCGTTCATGCTATAGAAAGTAAATGGGGAAAAAATAAAACTGTCAATGGTTTAATCAAAGTTGAAACGTTTAAAAAGAATGACTTTGTTCAAATCACAATCTCAGATAATGGCATTGGAATCCCCGAAAGTATCAGGTCGAAAATATTCGATCTGTTCTTTACAACAAAAGAAGTCGGAAAAGGAACTGGCCAGGGCTTAGCAATAGCCTATGATATTATTGTTAATAAACATCAAGGTGAAATCCTTGTTGATTCAAAAGAAGGAGAGGGTACTGTCTTTACAATAACTTTACCCATTAATCCAAAGGAAAATTAAAAATGAAATTAAAAGTATTATTTGTTGATGATGAAGTAGAAATATTAGATAGTTTTAAGGCTATGCTTCTTCCTTTCAAGAATAATTGGCAGACTTACTTCGCCTCAAGTGGCAAAGATGGATTAAAAATATTATCACAAAATGAAATCAATATTATTATTTCGGATATGGTTATGCCAGAAATGGATGGACTAACTTTTCTGTTGAAAGCCAAGTCATTATATCCCAGAATTATAAGATTGGTTTTGAGTGGATATTCGGATTATGAGAGAGCAATTATTTCGACTAAAGTTGCACATCAATTTTTATCAAAGCCTTGTTCTGCAGAAGAATTGATTTTCAAAATAACAAATTTAGAGGAAATTTATCATTTATTGACTGATCAGAATGTAATAAAATTTATTGATCAAATTGATAATATTCCAGTTATGCCAGAAATTTATAGAAAAATTGAAAATGAGTTTAAAAAAAATAATCCATCACTAAATAAAATTGCAGAAATAATAGCAGAAGATATATCCCTTACAGCTAAGATTTTACAAATTGTCAACTCAGCTTTTTTTAGTATTCCTACTAATGTTAAAGATTTAGTAACCGCAATAAATTTTTTGGGTATAAATTTGATAAAATCACTTGTCTTGGCATCATCATTTTTTGATTTACAAAATCTGAATGATGAAGAAAAAATCTTTTTAAACAAAGTATGGAAACACAGCCTCAAAGTTGGACAGATATCCTATTCTATTTCGAAAAATTCTAATCTTAACAAATACATTGTTGATCAAGCTTACTTTATTGGTTTACTTCATGATCTGGGCAAGCTACCAATGATCACAAACAAGGATTATTCTGACAAAATGGTGAAATTTAATAATGATGATCAGGATTTATATTACCAGAAAGAAATAAACAATTTTCAGACATCTCACGCTTCAATTGGTGCTTATATACTTGGTCTTTGGGGGCTGGATAATGTCATTGTGAAATCTATACTGAACCATCACGAAAAAATTTCTATTGATTGGGAGAATTTGACTCAACAGTCGTTGTTGAGAATTGCCGATGTTACAGCTTCGATCATTGATGATGACCTAAATGAAATAAAAAGTTTAAAGATAAATGATGAATTTGTCAAAAAATTTAATGAATTGAAAAAATGAAAAGCAAAGTATTATTAGTTGATGATGAACCAGAAGTTTTATATTCATTTGAACCAATATTACAATCGAGATATGATTTTTATACAGCAGAAAATCCCTTGGATGCATTAACAAAAGTAAAAGATACTGGTCCCTTTTCAGTTGTAGTTTCGGATTACAGAATGCCCAAGATGAATGGAGTTGATTTACTTAAAGAAGTTATGAAAGTTAATAAAAATACGACAAGAATTCTTCTGACAGGCTTTTCTGATTACAACTCAATCATTGATGCTATTAATTCCGGGAATATATTCAGATATTTAACTAAACCAATCCAGATTAATGATCTGATAACTAATATTGATGATGGAATAAATCAATATAATTTGATCACAGCGGAGAAGGAATTACTCGAAAAAACATTGAAAGGTAGTATAAAATTATTAATGAATTTAGTTTCTGTAACTAATAAAAAATCGTTCATCAGGGTCAGTCGGGTTCGGAATATTGTTAAAAATTTAGCACAAAAACTTAACTATGAACCTTTGTGGGAGGCAGAAATCGCTGTTATGTTATCGGAAATTGGATTGGTAGGTGTTCCCGCAGATATTATAGAAAAAAAAGAGAAAAAGATAACTCTAACACCTGATGAGATAAAGTTGTTTGATACCTATCCTTCCATTGGATCTGATCTATTAAAAAACATACCCCGTTTAGAAAACGTCGCAAAAGCAATTGGTTATTTATCTGTTTCAAATTACTCCGAGTTTTCTCCTGAAGAATTGGAATCAAATAAAGCATTATTACTTTCACAACTCATTTCAATTGCAAAAACTTTTGACAAAATAACTGATGCAGGACTCGAAAATGCCGATGCTTTTACATTTCTGAAAAAACGTAAAACATATTCACCTCACATTCTGACACTTTTTGAATTAGAGTTTAGTGAAAATGAAAATTTAAAAAAAGCAAAAGTGCAAAATGTTATGATTGATGATTTGAAGGAAGACATGATTCTTGCTGAGGATATTGTTGATAATTTGGGTATGATATTATATGCAAAAGGAAAGGAACTTTCTGATTTGATAATCTTAAAATTAAGAAATATGGCAAGAAACAGAGTGATTTTAGAACCAGTTAAAGTTATAAGAGTATAAATGTATTTTTTTGATATTAAATCAACTAAATATAAAAAATTAGAAATATCTCAAATTTGTTAATAGTAGAAAAATCTTGTAAGTCAATGAATTAACAATGGAAAAGTTTTTTTGTGGTCGCTACGGGATTTGAACCTGTGACCTTTCGCGTGTGAGGCGAACGCTCTGGACCAGCTGAGCTAAGCGACCAACCTTTACTCAATCATTTTTTACTGCTAATAATTTTTCTCTGATTCTGTTGAGAATATATGTTTCCCAATATCCGTTTGATTTCCAGAAATGAACGCGATGAGTAACGTAGTTTTCAAATCCGCTGATTTCACCACGTAAAAGTAAATATACGCTTCCGTCTGATTTTTCCTCGATATTGAAAACATATTTCATACGTCCGGTCATCCATCTGCCTCCTCGGATAAGGGGCAATTCAAGACTGTATCTTTTCAAAACATCGAAGGTGGAATCAAGTCCGACACTAAAAACGCAATAATCAGATTCCAGTTTTCCTTTGAAAAAACCTTCGTCTGTTTGAGAATATTTTTCTTGAGCAACCATACAATTCAGATCTATGATGGCTTCTTTGACTGCATTCCAAACAGATTCAAAGGAATATTGATATGTTTCATCATACTTTTCCTTATAATACCTGAGGCGATCAGGTATTTTGCTTCCTTTCTGATCAGACTCTTCAAATTCTAGTTCTTCCTGTTTTTGTTTCTTACTTTCTTTAACTTTTTCTTTTTTTGGAGTTGATTCTTCTTCGAGAATTTCTTCTTCTTCTTGGGCTAAAAGAAGATGACTACACTTGTTGTTTTCATAGAAAAATGGAAGAGTAAAAAGTAATAAAAAGGCAATTAATATTTTCATTTTTCCCTCAAGTTATTCTATAGTATTTATAACGAATGAAACGTAAAAATATAAA
>CALHRB010000147.1 GCA_938038165.1 Candidatus Kapaibacterium sp.
GTCTCAGGTCTTTTTTATTGATACTGATGGCAATGATACTTATACCAGAGGAACAAAAGGAAGGAATTACGGATGGAATAATTTTACTCAAAACAATCCTCCAACTGTCGAGTTCTTATATCACTTGTATTCTGACCAAATTTGCATCTTTGCTGATTTAAAAGGCGATGACCGATATTTTCAGGAAGATTTCGAGACAAAGAATGTAACAGATGACTCACTAATGAAAAACAATTTTGATTGGTTATCACCTAATGCCGAAGAATTAAAATCTCTTCAGCAAAAAAGATACTACGGCATTGGAATAGATTTCGGAAATTATGAAGGAAAAGAGCCGGAATATTTTCGTTTTAAGATGAAGAAAAAGTATGAGTCTCTTGAAAAATAATCTCGATGAAGGAGATTAAAAAAATATTAATAGCCAAAGCTTATGAAATAGGCTTTGATTTGATTGGATTTGCTAAAGCTGAACCATTAAGAGAAGATTTTAAAAATTATATCCAATGGCTTGAACTTGGTTTTAATGCGCAAATGGGCTATATGGAAAGAAATCTTGATAAGAGGAAAGATGTTTCTTTCATTATTGACAATGCGAAAACAGTAATAGTTACAGCCACAAATTATAATACTCCTTTTTATCACAACGAATTAGAAAACCACTCAGATGGGAAAATATCCCGATATGCTTGGGGGGAGGATTATCATAATGTGATACTACCAAAATTAGAATCTCTTGCTCTTGATATTACGAGGATTGAACCAGAGGCAAAATCAAAATGCTATGTGGACACTGGTCCCATTCTCGAAAAGGTTTGGGCTGTTAAAGCTGGTTTGGGTTGGCAAGGAAAAAACAGTCTGATTCTTACAAAAAAATATGGCTCTTATATTTTTTTGGGTATAATCATCACAACTATTGGAATAGAGGCAGATAAAGTTATGCCTGACCATTGCGGTAGCTGTAAGGCTTGTATTGAAAATTGTCCAACAAATGCTATAGTTCAACCAAAAGTTGTAGATTCTAATAAATGTATTTCTTATTGGACAATTGAGACAAATGGGGAAATAGAATTTCCTGAAAATGTCGCCCGTAATTTAAACAACTGGGTTTTTGGATGCGATATCTGTCAGGAAGTCTGCCCCTGGAACAGAAAACAAGTTTTTACAAATGAATTAGAATATTATCCAAGATTAAATCAAATCGTTTTGGAAAGTAAAATTATTTCTCGAATGAATCACGATGATTTCAATCTCAGGTTCAAAAATAGCCCTATTAAAAGAGCAAAATTGAAAGGCATAATTAAAAATATGTCCTACTTGAAAAAAAATCCGAGATTAAAAAAAACCGAATTTTGAATAATTACTTGTCATTAATATTGGCTTAATTTATTATCTCAGGGTATAAAACATATTTGAAATGATTTGGTGACAAGAAATACATCTTTGCAGCCCTTAAAATATCATCAGCTTTTAACTTACTGAAGAACTTAGCTTTAAAGGGAATCAACTTTGGATCATTTTTATACCAGTAAAAGTTTGATAAATTGTTGAGCCAGAATCTATTCTCTTTGATGTCAGTTTCTGATTCACGTTTTGCTGTTTCTTTTATCTTTGTAAGGTAAATTGGATCAACAGGTTTGGTTGTCATATCTTTAATCTGCTTTTGAACTTCGTCCAGTAATTCATTTACTCTGTCGGGGTTACATCCAAAATAAATATTTACAGAATATTTTTGTTTTGGATACATTTCGGTTTGACTGTAAGCACTAACGCCATAAACTCCACCTTTTTCTTCCCTCAAAGATTCCCGTAATTTAATGTTGAGGATTTCTGTTGCAGCTTCGAGCAGATATATTTCTTCAAGTTTCCATTGAAAATCATTATAAATAGAGTAAAAAACCTGGCTTTGCTTTTCGATACCCTTCCTGAAAGATTTTTCAGTAATGCCTTTGGGTGGACGGATATTCAAATCTTTCCAATTTTCAGAACGATTAATTGAAGGAAGATTTGCAAGGTATTTTAAAATATAAGGTTTTATGTTGTCTAAAGAGAATGACCCTACAAAGAAAAAAGTAAAATCAGAGGCATCTTTGAATCTGTCTTCATAAAAATTATAAATTTTCAAGAGCTGAACTTGATTTAACATTGATTCATCCCATGGTTTTGCTCGGAAATGATAATTTGAAAGGGCATATCTAAGGCTGTCAAAAAACAAATCCCGGGGACTGTTTTTTGAATTTTCAATACTTGTTTTAATATCTTCGATGTATCGTTGCAAAGCTTCAGCATCTACTCTAAAGTCGGTAAAGTATAAATGAATCAATTGAAACATTATTTCTAAATCCTTTATTGATGAATTTCCTTTCAAGCCCTCGGAAAGCTGTTCAATGGAGGAATAAACACTAACAATTTTATCACTAAGATATTTATCGAGTTGGTTTTTGTCATAACTACCGATACCACTTTTATTGACTACAGTCGAAGTTGATTTTGCAGATATGAAGTCTTCATCGGACGAGAGCGATGTGCCTCCGGGACTAAAAGAAGTAAAAAGAATTTCATCATTTTTGAAATTTGTTGGCTTCAGCACTACTTTGACACCGTTAGATAATTTCCATTCAGTAACACCGATTTCTTTAATCACGTTTTTTGATATTATTTTGCCTTCACTTAAATTTTTTGTAAAAAGATCGGATGTAGGAGTTTTATCAATATATTGAGTGATTTCAGAATTGCTAATTTTGTTAAAAGTATCAAGAAGTTCAATATCAGTGGGGAGTTTCAAGCCTTCTTTATCAGTAGCACTAACCAAAACGACACTGTTACTTCTCTTCACGAAGCTGTCAGCTAATTTATTTACTTCCTCTAACGAAACATCTGGAATGAACTTTCTTACGATTTCGTTTTCGAACTCTATTCCGGGGATTGATTCGCCGTTTATAAAGTTACGATAAAGTTCAAAAGCAAAATTCTTTGATTCGGTTTTATCCTTTTCGCTTAACATTTTTTCGTAATTTCTAATGATTTCTTTTTTTGCTCTATCAAATTCTGTTGGAGTGAAACCATATTTTTTTATTCTGAAAAGTTCGGTCATCAAGGTTTCGAAAGACTCGTTAATTTTATCCGGTTTAATGCCGGCAAAAAGATTAAAAGCACGAGCATTGCCCACATCTTCACCTTCGAATGATACAGCATACATATTCAGAGGAGCATCGGGCTTACGTATGATTTCCATCAATCTTTGGTTCAACATTGTTGTGAATAAATCAGAGACAAGCTTTTTCCTGTAATCTTCATAAGTGCCTGTTTCTCTTTGAGGTAATTTAGAAATGAATTGGATATTGGGAAAAGAAAGTTCTTTGTCTGAAGCAATTGAAAATAAAATATCATCATGATTTCCCAGATAAAATTTTTCTCTCGGTCTTTGAGAAGGAGGGTTTTGGATTTTTCCAAAATGATCTTTTATTTTTTTCTCAATATCTTTTTTATCAAAATCGCCGACAACTATTACTGCCATTAGGTTTGGTCTATACCAATCTTTGTAAAACCTTCTGAAAGCATCATAATCAGCTCTCAGAATAATGTTTGTATCGCCGATAATATCTCTGATGGCATATTTTGAGTTATAAAATCTTGTAGGAGCATGTTTCTTTTGGAGTCGGTCTTCAGCTCCTTTGCCAAGACGCCATTCTTCCAGAATAACACCGCGCTCTTCATCAATATCTTTTTCGTTAAATGATACATTGTGAGCCCATTCTTCAAGTACCAAGAAACCTTTATCGAGTAAAATTTTGTCATCCGTGGGCAGAGTAAGCATATAGACAGTTTCATCCCAACTTGTGAAAGCATTTAGGTCTGCACCAAAACGAATTCCAGTAGATTCTAAAAAATTAACTAAATCTTGCTTGGGGAAGCTTTTAGTGCCATTAAATGCCATATGCTCACAAAAGTGAGCTAAGCCGTCTTGGTCATCGTCTTCAAGTATGGAGCCAGCATTTACAACCAGCATAAGTTCAGCTCTTTTCTCAGGCTTCTTATTTTGTTTTATGTAGTATTTCAAGCCGTTGTTTAATGTTCCGATAGTAATTTCCTTGTCTGCTGGAATCTTTTCATTGAGGTTTTCAATATTGACTTGTTTTTGGGAATAACCAGAAAATAAGAATAAAAATATCAATGCAAATGATAGAAGGAATTGCTTTTTCATAAAACTTCAAAATTAAAATCAAAAATAAAAACAAAAATATGATTATTTTTTGAGAATTCATAAGGATTTAAAGCATTTTAATTGTTTTTTA
>CALHRB010000148.1 GCA_938038165.1 Candidatus Kapaibacterium sp.
TTGAAAAGGAATCTGTTTTATTCTATGTTGGCATCAGGGATGTTGTCGAAAATGAAAAAATCCTTGATGAAATTATTCGTGTTGAAAAAGATCACATGACCCGCATCATGAAATTCATCATTCTTGATAGTCAATACAGGGGAATTAAAGATAATTGGACTTAAAACAAAAATATAGGTTTACTAATCGATTTAATATGCACTAAATTCATATTTTAGACAAATGTATTTTCCGATACTTATCGATCTGACAGAATTCAAAGCGGTTGTCATCGGAGGTGGCAAAGTCTCAACAAGAAAAGTCAAAAATTTGCTCGAATTTGAATGCAAACCCGATATTATTTCGCCTGAAGTTATTGATGAATTGAAAAAAATAATCGAACAAAATAAGCTTAATTTTTTCCAAAAAAAATATGAATACGGAGATTTAAAGAATTACAATCTTGTATTTGCTTCTACTGGTAATTCAGATGTTGATTTAATGATTGAAGAAGAATGCAAGGAATTAGGTATTCTATTGAATGTTGCCGATGTGCCTGATTTATGCAATTTCATAGTTCCGGCAAATATCAAGAGAGGTTACCTGACGCTATCATTAGCTTCCCAGGGGAATTCACCTTTTCTCGTAAAATATCTTAAGAACAAGATTGATAAAACAATACCCGAAGAATATTCACTTATCTCTGAATTAGCAAAGGACCTCAGAAATTATTTAATGAATGACATTAGATTTCCCGATGAAAAATCCCGTCAAGCTCATTTTGATCTGTTTCTTAATATTGATTGGGTCAGCTTGATCCGTAAAGAGGGTTTCCTTGCTGCTCGGGAAAAACTACAGGAATTAATAAACGAATTAAACGAAGGTTGAAATGAGTTTTATCGGAAAAGTTTATTTGGTCGGTGCCGGACCGGGAAATCCGGATTTAATCACTGTTAGATGCTTAGAATTGTTGAAACAAGCCGATGTTGTTCTTTATGACAGGCTTGCTAATGATGAACTGCTTAAATTTTGTCCTGATTCTGCTGAATTGATTTTTGTTGGAAAAGAACCTGACAAACATCCAGTCCCACAAGAAGAAATTATTAAAATACTGATTGATAAAGCCAAAAAATTTAAAAATATCTTACGATTAAAGGGTGGAGACCCTTATATTTTTGGTCGTGGCTCTGAAGAAGCTCTTGCATTGCTTAACGAAGGAATTGATTTTGAGATTATTCCCGGAATTACTGCTGGAATTGGAGCTTCTGCCTATTCAGGCACTCCTTTGACTCATAGAAATTTAGTAACACAATCCTTGTTTATTACCGCTCACGAAAGTCCCGAAAAAAACGAAAGTCAGATACAATGGGAATTGCTTGCTAAATTAAAAAATACAACACTTGTTGTTTATATGGGAGCTTCAACTCTGAAGTGGACAGTAGAAAAATTAATAAGTCAAGGTATGAAACCCGATACACCAGCAATAATTGTCCAGAACGCAACTATGAGCTCACAAAGACAGTTTTACAGTTCACTTTTCAATCTTCCCGAAATTGTTGAAAAAGAAAATATTAAACCTCCTATTATTACTATTATTGGCGAAACTGCTGCTTTTAGCGATAGACTGAACTGGTTTCAGCGTAAACCTTTGTACGGTAAAAAAATTGTTTGCACTAGAGCCGAAGACCAGTCATCCTCTCTTACCAATTTTCTTGATCAAAATGGAGCAATCGTTATTAATTTCAGTGTTATCAAAACCAGGCTAAAAACACCAGAGCAAAGTTTGAAGAGAACATTAGCCAAAAATTATGACTGGATCATTTTTTCGAGTGAAAACGGGGTTAGATATTTCTTTCAATTGCTCTATTGTGAAAATTTAGATTCGAGACAATTATCACACTCAAAAATAGCTTGCATTGGAAAAGAAACTGCAAAAATGTTAAAAGATTTTGGCTTGATAGCGGATTTTATTCCTTCCTCTTTTACTTCGTCGGTCTTTGTTAATGAGTTTATAGAATCTATCAAAATGGACGATTTAATTCTTAGAGTAAAAGGCAATTTTCAAAAAGACCTCATCCTCGAAACATTATTGGAAAAAGGTTTTAATGTAGAACCAATACAGGTTTATTCAATCGAGAAAAAAATTCCCGATAACACATTATTTAAAAAAATAATTAATGATAAAGCTGATGCATATCTATTCACAAGCTCTTCAACGGTAAACAACTTTTTTCAAGTTTTCGGAAATGATCAAGCCTTGAAGCTTTTGAATGAATCCAGAGTATTTGCAATTGGTCCTGTTACAAGAGATACTTTGTACCGATATAATGTGAAAGAAATAATAATGTCAGAAACTTATTCCATCGAAGGTCTGGGAAATACTATTATTCAATACTTTTCTAAAATCTGATTGCATTAAATTCAATTAATTTCAATATATTATTTTCAGCAACAAATTGATAATTTTTTTTTAAATTGTAGATAATCATTTTACAGTGAAGATAAAATAAAATGGATGATTTGATCATAACAATCAATAATAATGAGTACAAGGCAAAATTTGACAAGCAAAACGAAACCTCAATTTTACTGAACGATAAACTTTATAGAATTGAATTGCTCAAGCAACTGGGTAAAAACATTTTTTCTTTTGTCATTAATAACAAAATAGTACAAGTTGAGTTAGACTTAAAAGATGAAGGACCAAGTACAATAAATACAGACGGTTTCTCATTCGAAATTGAAATAACAGACGAAACCAAAAAATTACTCAAAAAATTTCTTGCCAATGCTGACGGTGCAGATAGCAGACGTTATGCCATTATTAAAGCTCCTATGCCGGGTATGATCATAAAAATATTAGTAAACGAGGGTGATGCTGTTGTCAAAGGAGACAAGATTCTTATAATCGAAGCGATGAAAATGGAAAATTCCATATCATCGCCAATCAGTGGTATTGTTAGTTCAATAAAAGTTAGCGAAGCAAAAGCTGTCGAAAAAGACGCTGTTTTAATGGAAATAATAAATGAGTCATAGGTAAATTTATGGAAAATCAGGAAATTATTGACAAAAAAATTGAAAAATTAAGAGAATTAAAGGCAAAAGCTAAGATAGGCGGAGGTCAAAAAAGGATTGAGGACCAACACTCAAAAAATAAGCTTACTGCAAGAGAAAGAATTGACCTTTTGCTTGATAGGGATTCATTCAGAGAGCTTGATATGCTTGCCCATCATCATTCGAGCGATTTTGGTTTGGACAAAAATGTCTTTCTTGGGGATGGAGTTGTAACTGGCTATGGATATATGAATGGACAGAAAGTATTCGTTTTTTCTCAGGATTTTACTGTTCTTGGCGGAAGCCTTGCAGCCGAGCATGGCAGAAAAATCTGCAAAATTATGGATATGGCTTTGAAAAACGGATGTCCAGTAATAGGTTTGAATGATTCTGGTGGGGCAAGGGTGCAGGAGGGTGTTATTTCACTTGGTGCGTATGCCGATATTTTCTTACGTAACACATTATGCTCAGGGGTGATTCCACAAATATCATTAATAATGGGACCCTGTGCTGGTGGTGCAGTTTATTCGCCCGCTATCACTGATTTTATTATAATGGTCAAGAAAACATCCTATATGTTCGTTACTGGTCCGAAAGTTGTCAAAACTGTTACACACGAAGATTTAACCTCAGACCAGCTTGGAGGTGCAGAAGTTCACGCAAGCAAAAGTGGTGTTGCCCACTTCACAGCCGAAAACGATTTGGAAGCAATAGAAATCACCAGGAAATTAATGAGCTTTTTACCACCAAATAATCTTGATGAAGTTCCTTTGATAAAAACTGATGACCCAAGCGATAGACTCTGCGATAAACTTACTTATCTTATTCCTGCTAATCCCAATCTACCCTATGATATGAAGGACATAATCACTGAATTGGCTGATGGAGGCGATTTTCTTGAAGTCCATAAAGATTATGCCCAAAATATTATTGTCGGCTTTATTCGTTTAGGAGGCAGGTCTATCGGCGTTGTAGCAAATCAGCCGGCTGTACTTGCGGGAGTGCTGGATATTGATTCTTCAAAAAAAGCTGGCAGGTTTGTTCGATTTTGTGATGCATTCAATATTCCGCTGCTTGTTTTGGAAGATGTACCTGGATTTATGCCCGGAGCTCATCAGGAATGGGGGGGCATAATAACCAACGGAGCAAAATTACTTTATGCCTTTTGCGAGGCAACAGTGCCAAAAATCACTGTTATTACCCGTAAAGCTTATGGCGGAGCTTATGACGTTATGAACAGCAAACATATAAGAGGTGATTTGAACTATGCATGGCCTACCGCCGAATTGGCTGTTATGGGCTCAAAAGGTGCTGTTGAAATTATTTTCAAAAAGGAGATTGAAAACTCAAATGAGCCGGAAAAGCGTGAAGCAGAATTAATTAACGAATTCAACGAAAAGTTTGCTAACCCATATATTGCAGCTTCTTATGGATATATTGATGATGTGATTGAACCAAAATCTACTCGAAAAATCCTTATTGAAGCTTTCAATTTGCTTGAAAACAAAGTGGATACTAATCCCAAACGAAAACACGGGAACATACCTCTCTGAATTACTGAGGTAAATTACGCTTCAGAAAAGCATAGCCATTCTTTTCGTAGAGTAGCTTCAATTGGGGATATTTTTCAATGTATTTCTGTAAATTTTTATTATTTGTAACAAAATAGGCTGGTTTGTCAATACCTCCTTCGAGCAACCAACTTTCCCAGTCTTCTTTTTTAATATTCTTATACTTTGCTGAAAGATTATAAGGTTTCAAAGTATAAAAATAATGGGCATAACTCTTGTAACCAAGAACATGAACATATGCTTTTTTTCCTTGGAAGCTTTTATAAAACTCATTTGGTGCCAATTGTAAATATTCGTCAATCTTTGGAGCTATCACTGGTAGAATAAGAAAAATTGTAAGTGCAACTCCACCAAATAATGCTAAATAAGATTTTAAATGTCTTTTTTTTAATGCGTAAAAAATATATATAACTACAAAAAAAGCCAGATTTAACCCAACAACCCACTCCCAACCCTGCCATTCGACTTTCCCGGATAGGATTGCTTTTGTAAAAATATCACTAACTTTGTCTATATATAAATCTATATTCATCAATGCTATTGGAAAAAATGAAATTAGAATTGCTAAAAAAAATCCGAAAACCGATATTGAAATAATCTGGAATTTCCCTGTTTTATGGTTTTTAATTCCGATATTAAACATAGCTTTGGCTGCAAAATAAGTAATCGGAAAATAGCTTAGCGATGAATAATGAATTATCTTTGTTTTCACTATTGAAAAAATAACTAATACTATAATTAAAAGAATTAATAATATAAGATTAAAATCTAACTGGAAAATGCTATCATGCTTATCCTTGAGTACTCCTTTGAAAAAAAAGAAGGAAGCAGGAAAACATCCAATAAGCAATATAACAAAATGATAGTATATTGGTCCGCTATGACCTGCATCTCCTGTTGTTAGAAGCCTTAGATGATAAGCTATAAAATCATCGAATAAACCAGCCCCGGAAACATATTGAACCGATAAAAACCAAATTAAATATGGTACTATCGAAATTGCTATAAAAATAAATGCTGAACTAAACGAAATAATATGTTCCTTCCTTTTAATTATCGAAAAAATAATAAAAGTTAATGCTGGAAGAAGCAAACCTACCGGACCCTTAGTTAAAACCGCACAAGCCGTAAAAAAACCCGCAAAACTAATCATTAACTGTGGCTTCCCTTTTGATTCAGGTAATTTCAAACTTCCGATATGATAACGATATAAATAGTAAACAGACAGAAACATAAAAAGATTGAAAGCAGGGTCAATTATTCCGCTCTTGAAATAAAAATGTGGTAGCAATGAACCTATATAAGCCAATGCCCATAGCTTCCCGAAATCCGGATTTATTATTCTTTTTCCTATGGAAAATAATATCAAAAGCGTTATCAAACCTATTACTGCATTAGGAAACCTCGCCGCAAATTCGTTAACACCAAAAATTTTCATTGAAAGAACCTGAAACCAGATAAAAAGGGGTGGTTTTTCGTGAAAGGGTTCATAATCAATCCGAACGGTCAAATAATCCCCTGTTACTATCATTTCTCTGGCTGCCTCAGCAAAATTTATCTCATCCCAGTCAAAAAGATGAACATTTCCAAGAAAAGGAAAAAAAATAAACAGTCCTGCTATCCCTATGATAATATAAGTTCTTATATCCTGATTTAACATATTTTAATTTTCATTTTTTTGTGTGTGATATAAGTCCAATATAATAAAATGGAATGATATTTTCCTATAAGGGATAAAAAATTGATTTAAATAAATTTTAGGGTTGTTTTGGTTACAGTCTATTTTCTGATAGCTGGTTATTCTTTTATTCAGAAAATTAAATTATAAATTAAGCTGTTTGCTCAGCAATAACAAATTCACCTTGAATTTGTTTAAGCTTAACCTTTATGGGTATACCTCTGAATGATTCCTTAAGAGCAAAATTTTCGTCCGATATAATCTTTACTGAATGAGCGTCATTAATTATCAACTTTGTTTTTACATAATTTTCAGTCCAACCAGAAAATGTGTTTTCATTTATGTCAAATTCTTCCGGCAGCAAGGTTTTTATTTTATTTAACTGGGAGTAATAAAAGTCTTTTCTTTTTTGATCTGATAGCTCCCTTAAAGCAATTGTCCTTGATTTTCTGACGTCAATGGGAACTTTTTCATTAAAATCTGCGGCAGGAGTTTTTTCTCTTTCAGAATAAGTAAAGGAGTGAAGATAGGATACCGGCAATTTTTGGAGCAAATCATAAGTTTCTTGAAAATGTTTTTGTGTTTCACCCGGGAAGCCAGAAATTACGTCAACTCCAATACAGCAATCAGGAATCTTTTCTTTTATAGAGAGAATAAGTTTTTCGAAATATTCAACCTTATATCTTCTTTTCATTGCTTTCAGAATTTCTGGGGATCCACTTTGCAAAGGGATATGAAAATGATGGCAAAAAGTATCTGATTTTGATATAATATCAATTATTTGTGGTTTGAGTAAATTTGGTTCAATTGAGGAAATTCTGAACCTTTGCTTTAAACCGGCATTTTCAATAAATCTAACTAAATCAAGGAAATTCTCGCCAGTAGGTGAAAGATATTCTCCAAGATTGACACCCGAGAGGACTATTTCGGAGTAGTTGCTTCCATTTAGTTCAAAAAGTTTTGCTTTCAATTCTTCGAAAGGCATACTTCGGCTTTTTCCACGTGCCTTTGGTATAGTACAGTATGTGCAAACATAATCACAACCATCTTGAATTTTAAGTGTCAACCTCGTATGGCTTTCATTATCTTCTGAACAAGCAGTGTGAAATGGTAAATCTTCGAGGTCCGAAACAAAAATCTCAGGTTTGTTATTTTTATTATTTAACTCTATATAATCTATGACGTTAAATTTCTCTTTTGTACCAAAGATAGCATCAACACCTTCAATCTGAGCTATTTCTCCGGGCTTTAATTGAGCATAACAGCCCAAAACACAGATTAGTGCGTCGGGGTTGGTTCTCAATGCCCGGCGAATAATTTTCCTTGCATCACTATCTGCGTTATTTGTTACTGAACATGTATTAATAATAACAGCATCTGATTTCTCGCCAAATTCAACTGATGCGTGTCCTTTCTTTTCGAGCTTCTGCTGAATTGTTGCTATCTCGGAAAAATTGACCTTGCAACCAATATTATAATAACTTATCTTCAAATTATATTCTTTTTTAAATCAATAATCAACAAGAATTATTTTTGATATGAATTTTTATTGTAATTAAATGAAGATGCTCAGTTACTTTTTAGTTTATTTTTAAATATTTTTTTGAATTTTTCATATTTAGGATTGATGACAAAAGCACAATACCCCTGATTTGGATTATTTTTAAAATAATTATGGTGGTAATCCTCTGCAACGTAAAATTTCTTGAATTCGGTAACTTCGGTAACAATAGGTTTATCAAAAATTTTTTCTTTTTCAATCAAAGAGATATATTTTTCAGCCGCTTTTTGCTGTTCCTCATTATGATAAAAAATTACTGACCGGTATTGAGTGCCGATGTCATTACCCTGTCGGTTAAGCGATGTTGGATCGTGTGTTTTAAAAAAAACTTCGAGCAATTCATCATAAGAAATAATTCCCGGATTATATGTAATCTGAATAACTTCTGCATGACCCGTATTACCGATGCAAACCTCTTCGTAAGTGGGATTTTCGGTTTTTCCTCCTGAATATCCCGGGAGAACGGAGTAAACTCCTTCCAATTCACTGAAGATGGCTTCAGAGCACCAAAAACATCCTGATCCAAAAGTTGCGAGTTCTTTCGTTGTATCATTTGACATATTATTTTCTCTATGATTAATCGACATTTTGGTTGTTGATTTCTGACAAGACCCAACAATAAATTGTGTCAATGTCAAACAAAACACCAAAAGAAAAAACTTAAAATAAAAAAAAATCTTCATCCTGCTTTTTGACGAATAAATGATGAATAAATTCAGGATGAAGATAAGTAAAGGAAAAAAATTATTTTATATAAATACTATAAGGCAAAGCAATCATCACCTGTTCTCTTTTAGCAATGGAAAACAAGTTGAAGAAATAATCTACTTGTTTTTTCATAAAATCTGGCAAAGATTGATAAAACTTATAAGTCAAACTTTTGTCAACGCCAAAGAGTCTTTCAATGACAGAATTTCTGATGATGGATTCTTCGTTTTCCTCTGTTCCCAAAAGGCTTTTTATAAGTTTTTCGAAACTATCGGTTGGTTTGGGGTATTCCTTGATCCTCACTAACTCATTTTCAGGAACACCAATCCTTCGTTTAGCTATATTAATAGCTGTTCTTATTCCGCCAAGAGTGTCAACAAGACCAATTTTATGAGCATCTTCTCCTGTCCAGACACGACCTTTGGCAATTGCCCTGATTTCATCAAAGGATTTATTTCTACCAGAAGAGACTTTATTGATAAACCTGTGATAAATGCCTTCGACCCTTTGATGGAACTTATCTCTTTGTTCCTTACTAAAAGGATAAAGGATGTTTAGATCCTGAGCAGAAGGACTTGTGTTGATTGAATCAAGTGTGATATCGAGCTTTTTAATCATATCACTTAAAATTGGTATAGCGGAAATTACCCCAATTGAACCGGTAATAGTCATCGGATGTGCTATTATTGTATCGCAAGGAACAGAAATATAATAACCTCCTGATGCAGCAACATCACTCATCGAAGCATACACAGGCTTTTCTTTTTTTGTATCAATGATTTCCTGCCAGATAGCATCAGATGCAATGACAGAACCTCCCGGGCTGTCAATCCTTAAAATGATAGCTTTCACTTTTTTGTCTTCTCTAGCTTTCCTCAAATTCTTTATAAATTCCTTTGGGGTAATAATATTTTCATTAACAAAAGGAGAATTTGATGATTCGGGCATAATAGCACCAGAACCATAAATAATTGCTATCATAGGTGCATCTTCTTTGACTTTTGTTAATTTTTCAGGTAAGTCTGACCATAAATAATTACTTGTTGATACAAGCCGGAGTTTTTTTGTTTTTTCATCCTTAACATCGGCAAATGCAAGGTCTCGGATTTTATCACGAACTTGCTGCTCAGTGGCAAACTCGTCAATTAAACCGAGAGCTTTCATTGAATCAGCAGTGAAAACTCCACGTGCAAGAATGTTCTCTATTGTTTGCTTGTCAAGTTTTCTATATTTAGCAACAGCTTCAACAAACTTATTATGTCGCTGATTTAAGATTACCCTTAGTTGAAGTTTCGAGGAGTCGCTGAATGATGTTCTGTTTAATGATTCGCCTGCCGATTTAAAATCTTCGAAATGATCAACAAAAAATTCAATACCAAGCTTAGCTAACAACCCCTTCATAAATAGCTGAGTAATTGCAAAACCATTCATTTCTACAACCCCATCCTCGGGCATAAAAATTTTGTCAGCCGGTAAGATTCTAAGATACTGGTTTTCTGTTCCTGCTTCGAAATAGGCATAGATGAACTTGCCTGATTGCTTGAATTCGTCCAAAGCTTCCATCAATTCCATAGTCTTTGCATAACCAAGTTCTATCAGCGTGGTGTTGAAATATATACCCTTTATCCTGTCGTCCTGTTTAGCTATTCTAATAGCTCTCAATATATCGTGGAAAGATTCACCCTTGGACATTGTAAATATTGTTGTGAAAGGATCTGACTTAGATACTTCCTCAATATCCGATTTGAAATTTAAATACAGAACTGTGTTTGGCTTTACCTCAACAGGTTCTTTTGCAAAAAATGAATCTATCGAAGCAAGAAAAGAATAAATTAAGATAATAAACCCAAAGAAGATAACTCCAATGATTAGAACCGGGATCCACCATCGTGACTTTCTTCTGGCATAATAAGGCTCGGGCATCACAGGTGATTGGGAATTTGTCATTTTTTCTCCAATAATTTAATTAGTTATTTGCTTATGATATTACGATAAAATTCTAAATTTGTTTCAATTTTTTATATAATGAAAAGTTCAGCCAAAGTGAATGATTTATTTTTTCGTTTTTTTCAAATATATAAAATACAATGCTTGTGGAAAGCACACCAATTAGAGATCCAGCCCAAACATCAACAAGGAAATGCTGCAAAAGATAAATTCTGGAAATGGCAACAAAAAAAGCAAAAAGGAAAAAAACAAATGAAATTTTTTTGTTCCTGGTTATCAAAGCCATAAGTAAAAAAAATGCAAAAGCTGTGGCGGTGTGACCCGATGGAAAGCTGTTATAATAATAATTATCTATGCCTTGAACTATATGGAGATTTTCGATATTATTTAAAAATTTCAATGGTCTTGGACTTTGAACAATATGCTTGATTATTTGAGAAACTAATCCGCTAACGGCAAATGTGATGACAGTTAATACTGCATATCTGACCCTTAAAATAGTCATTGGGATAAGCATAATTGTTACAAAAAGACCATCACCCAAAAAGGTCATATATTTGAAAAATGTATCGATAAAAGAACTGTGTATGGAATTAAGAATAATCAAGAAATGTTCCCTTGGAAAAATAATAACGTATATGCTTGCAAGAATAAAAAAAATCAAATAGAGCAGAAAAAAAATTCTGTTTTCTTTTAGCAGGACTTTGATTATATGCATATGGATTAATTTTTTGTAGTTTGAGAATTCAAAATATCATTAGAATTATTATCTTCTTCTGAATCAAAAGTATGAACAATAGTAAATAATTTCTTTTTCCTGAATTGTTTGCAAATCATATCTGCATAATTATAAGAATAAAAAGAGCCAATAGAATAAGCCACACCACCTGCAGCCTGAACCTTGACAGAATCTGGCAGTAGTTGTTTTATTGTTTCTTCGTCTTTCTCTTTTTGAGGAACAATTATTACATGGTAAATTTTAATATTTTCGTCTCTTTTCAGATAAGTTTCTATTATTCCCATAAGTTCCGAAGTTATCAATTCCTCTTCTTCAGAGATTTTTTCATCGGCATTAATAAGTTCCGTCATCATATCTTTTAATTGAGCGACCTGTTCTGAAGGTGGCTCCCGATCAAGATAATCTACTAAACTATTTCTTAATCTAATATAGTTATTTTCAGTGCCTTTTAGTCTTTCCTTATTCAACTTTTCTGAGGAATAATCAATATTCCACTCTTTGGCAAAAGCAGAAATCAGTTCTTTCTCTTTTAAGTCAAGTTCTTCGTCTATCATAGCAAGTTGGTGAAGAATATTGATTATAACTTCTGCATTCTGTGGTTTAAAGAAACGCTTAATGAGGTAATTTGCTTCCTTTCGTTCAAGTCTTAACGATTGCTTAATTAAGTTCCAAAATCCAAGCCTTTTTTGTCCCTTAACCCATAGACCTGTTCCAATCAAGAGAAATATAGATGCTTCTATCATTATAATTGACGTATCTATTATGCTTTCGTAATCTTGTTTTATAATATATGAAATGATCCAAATGGAACAATTAAGCAAAAGCAAAGACAAACCAAAAATAGATTGTGATTCGGCTACTTCCTTGTCCCATTTTCTTTTCCAAATTTTATTTGCTCTTAAATAGAGTTGAAGAATTGACATACCTATTGAAATCCAGAGAAAAATATCAATTATCTTTTCAAAAAGATTCATGCTGCATACCAAATTAAAACCACAAGTCAGAATTGCAAGATAATAAAGTTATTGATTTTAAAAAAAATAATTGTTAAAAATAAAACAAGCAACACTATGATTACATATTATTCGAATTAATTATTTTTAATCAAGTTAAAGGTATTTTTTTATTATCTTTGAAATTGTAACCATAATGTTTTTTTGTTGAAAGTTTTTTATGACAAAAATTGCAATAATTGATGATGATCCCGATATCGTCGAAGCGATCGGAACATTGCTTGAACTGAAAGGGTTTAAGGTAGTATCTGCGTCTGACATAGATGCAGGATTTGATTTAATAACAACCGAACATCCTGATATAATTATCTTGGATGTGATGATGCAGGAACCAGACGATGGTTTCTATCTGGCAATGAAACTGAGGAAAAAAGGGTTTTCGACACCAATTATAATGCTAACATCAGTCTCGAAAGCCACTGGTATGAATTTTGGCACTGAAGGGGCTCTTCCTGTAAATGAATTTTTGGAAAAGCCTATACAATCAAGCATTTTGCTTGACCTGATCAATAAATATTTATCTTAATGAGGAGCTTCTTTTATGTTAGTTTCAGAAAAACACGGATTAACCTTAGAAATAGAAAAGCTCGCTGAAAAATACGGGAGAACACGAGAAGCACTTCTTCCTATTCTTCAGGAAATACAAATGAAACATGGATACATATCTGAATTTGCCCAACAAGAAATTGCAAATTTTTTAGACATACATCCCGTTGAGGTATATGGAGTTGTTACGTTCTATGCTTTTTTGAGCAGAAAGCCGCAAGGACGATATATTGTTAAACTTTGTCAGACAATTGCATGCGATCTTGCGGGAAAAGAAGCCATAGCTCGGGCAATTGAAAGAGAACTTAATATCAAGTTTGGAGAAACCACTCCTGATATGAAGTTTACTCTCGAATATATCAATTGCATGGGAATGTGTGATCAGGGTCCGGCTTTGCTTATCAATGATGATGTTTACACACATTTGACTCCTCACAAAACCATCGAAATTATCAAGAGTTACAAATAAGGAGGAAAACAATGCCTATAATGAATGATACTATACAATTTAATGTTGGAGAACATAGATTGGCTCTCGAAAAAGCTTTGAAATTGGCACCTCAAGACATTGTAATGGAAATCAGGGAAGCCGGATTGAAAGGCAGAGGTGGTGCAGGTTTTCCAACTGGAACAAAATGGCTTATGGCACTTTCTGCTATTGCTGATAAAAAGTTTGTTATTTGCAATGCTGACGAAGGAGAACCGGGAACATTCAAAGACAGAGTATTATTAGATGAATATACTAATCTTGTTATTGACGGGATTACTATTGGTGGCTATGCAATACAGGCAGCCGAAGCTATTATTTACCTGCGAGCCGAATACAAATATTTACATCACAAACTCGAAAGATTTCTTGAGGAAAAAAGAGAGAATAATCAGCTTGGAAATAATATTTTGAACTCGGGCTTTAATTTCGATATCAAAATAAGGCTTGGTTCAGGTGCTTATGTATGCGGCGAAGAAACAGCTCTGATCGAATCTCTGGAAGGTCACAGAGGTGAAGCTCGAAATCGTCCTCCTTTTCCGGTTAATACTGGTTTTATGGGCTACCCTACAATTGTAAATAATGTTGAAACTTTTGCATCGGCCGCCATTATTATTTCAAAAGGGGCTGAGTGGTTCAGAGAGATCGGTATTTCGAAATCTTATGGAACAAAATTAGTTTCAATTTCGGGCGACTGCAAAAAGCCAGGTGTTTACGAAGTCCCATTTGGAATATCTATCAATGATTTGTTGAAAATGGTTCAAGCAGACGAAGCTAAAGCTGTTCAGGTTGGTGGCGCATCAGGGCAGTGCATCCCCGAATCACAATTTGATAGAAAAATTTCTTTCGAAGATCTTTCCACTGGTGGCTCGGTTATGATTTTTAATAAGTCAAGGGACATGCTCCACATCTTGAGAAACTTTATGGAATTCTTTGTGGAGGAATCTTGCGGGCAGTGCTCGCCTTGCAGGATTGGTAACAAGAAACTTCTGGAAGGAGTAGAACTTATTGAACAAGGAAAATGCTCATATACTTACTTAAACGAATTAATTGAGCTTGGCAAATCTATGCAGTTAGCCTCGAAATGCGGTCTTGGTCAGTCAAGTCCTAATCCTTTCATTTCAATTTTAACAAATTTTGAGAATGAAGTATTTTCAACAAGATAAGGAAAGAAAAAATGATTAAAGATAAATTGTCAAGAACACCAGTCAGCCAACAGCCTCTTGTTGTTCATAAAGAAGAACAAGGAGGAATTGGTTCACTGGTCGAAGTAGAAATAAATAATAGAAAGATTCAAGTTCAGATGGGAACAACAATCCTGGAAGCTTGCAAAGAAAATAATATTCACATCCCCACATTATGTTATCACGAAGACCTATGCCTTGCCGGATTATGCAGAATTTGTGTGGTTGAAATTGAAGGAATGAGAACACTGCAGGCTTCCTGCACTTACCCAATTACAAACAAATTGAAAATACAAACATCGAGCGAAAAAGTCCGTAAAGCTCGAAGACACATTTTAGATCTGCTGCTGAGCGAGCATTATGGAGAATGCTATGTATGTCATCGTAATGGTAACTGCGAGCTTCAAAGTTTAGCAAAAGAATATGGAGTTGACGGATTTAAGTTCGGTCATATTACCGAAAGACGACACTCCGTTGACCGCTCGAGCTATTCAGTTATAAGGGATATGGATAAGTGTGTTTTATGCAAAAGGTGCGTCAGAACTTGTATTGATTTGCAGGAAGTTGGTGTTCTCGAAGCAACACACAGAGGTTATGATACAACAATATCTACCTTCTACGACAAGCCATTGGCAGATGTTATATGTATTAATTGTGGTCAGTGCATTAACAGATGTCCCACTGCCGCTTTAAAAGCAAATGATCCCTCTGATGAAATCTGGGTTGCTATTGATGACCCCAAAAAACATGTTGTTATACAAACTGCTCCATCCCCAAGAGCTTCTATTGGCGAAGAATTCGGCTTGCCCGCAGGTCATTCAATGACAAAACAATTGAATACGGCTCTACGCTGGATTGGTTTCGACAAAGTTTTCGATACTAACTTTACGGCTGACCTTACAATCATGGAAGAAGGGACAGAATTACTAAACAGATTGAAAAAGAAAATTGTTGAAGGGGATAATAGTATAAAACTACCTCAATTTACTTCTTGCTCCCCAGGATGGGTGAAATATATTGAACATTTTTATCCAGATTATCTGGATTATCTTTCGTCCTGCAAATCACCTCAGCAAATGTTTGGAGCCTTGATCAAGACATTCTATGCTCAGGAAAATAATATTGCCCCTGAAGACATAGTTACAGTTGCCCTTATGCCATGCTCAGCTAAGAAATTCGAATGCAACAGACCCGAAATGCATTCATCGGGCTTCAAGGATGTGGACTATGGGCTCACAACTCGTGAAATGGCTCAGATGATAAAAGAAGCAGGCATTTATTTACCGGATTTAGATGGATCTGGTTTTGATGATCCATTCGGCGATGCTTCCGGGGCGGGACTTATCTTTGGGGCAACCGGTGGTGTGATGGAAGCGGCTTTAAGAACTGTCTATGAGATTGTTACCGGAAGAGAAGTTCCTTTCGAGAATTTAGAAATTACTCCCTGTCGTGGATTCGAAGGTGTTCGTCAGGCATCTGTCAAACTTGAAGGAACTTTGCCCGAATGGAATTTTCTTGAAGGTGTTGATCTGAACTTTATGATTGCCCATGGCACTGCCAATGCAAAAAAAGTTATGGAAGCACTTGTTCGCGGTGAACTGGAAAATATTCACTTTATCGAAATTATGGCTTGTCCTGGCGGATGCATTGGTGGAGGTGGGCAGCCGATTCCTACATCCCCTGAGATTAGAAAAAAAAGAGCTGAAGCCATTTATAACGAAGATAGAGGCTTGGAGCTGAGGAAATCTCATAATAATCCACATATTAAGTATATATACGAAAAATTCTTGATTGACGGTCCCTGCGGGCATATATCTCATAAATTACTTCATACTCATTATGTTAAAAGAGGAAAATTTATAGCGTAAGTCTTTTTCCTAAAAAATATTAGCAGGGAATATTCATTTCTCATTAAATTGGGAAATAAATTATTTTTTTTATGAATTTTTTATGAGTAAAAACTTCCTGAAATTAGTTCCCGAAAGGGTGAAATTCGACCAATTCTGGGTTGAAATAAGGAAGCGAAACCGTTGGCTGATTTTGCTAAGATATTGTGCCGTTATTCTTCTTACAACTCTCATCATAGGAATTTTGTTATTACAAAATATCTTCCCGAATTTTCATATTAATACAAGTCCTCTTTGGATTATAGCGGGCTCGATTTTAATTTATAATATTTTGTTTCATCAACTTTGGCTTTTCCTTTCAAAAAAAAGAAAATGGTATTTGCAAAAAAAATCCGAATTTATTGACAAAGGGTTCCATAGCTTGCATTTTTCCCTTATTCAAATTTGTTGCGATCTTACTGCTTTGTTATTATTTATTTATTATACTGGCGGAGTTGAGTCTCCTTTGTTTGTCTTTTTCATTTTTCATATTATTATTGGTTCTTTGTTCTTACCTGGTGAAATAATCGCAATACTTGTTACAATAGTTCTTGGTATCTCAATAGCAGGTTCAGTTTTAGAGCTGAATGGAAATATACCTCATTATGCTATTTTCGGCTACCTTGATACCCCCCTTTATAACAATAAGGTCCATTTGATATTTTTCTTTGGAACATTTGGAATTGCTCTTTATTTGTCAGTCTATCTGGCAAATTCAATAGCTAAAACATTATACCAACGAGAAAGAGCCTTAACTAATGCTTATGAAGAACTGGAAAACGCCGAAAAAACTAAATCAAGATATGTTCAGGCAGTAGTCCACGACCTGAAAACTCCGATAGCCGCTACTCTTACTTACATTGATATGATTCTCGAAGGAACTTTTGGCGATGCTCCACGTCAGATTCTTAGACCTATTGAACGCTCAAAAATCAGATTAAGCAATGCCATTCAGACTATCAATGATATACTTCATATTTCCCAAATCAAAATTGAATCAGGAATCGAGAGCATAACAAAAGTAAATCTAATTGAAATTTTCGATGAAATTCATAGAGAAATTCTTTTTTTAATTGAAAATAAAGGTATTACTTATTCATTCATTGCCGCCGACGAGGAAGAACTGATTATAATCAGTGACCCAAAATTATTAAAACTCGCTATTTCAAATTTGCTCTCAAATGCTTACAAATATACTGAACCTGGCGGCAAAATTCAGGTTAAATTAAATGAAACAAAAGATTATCTAACAATATCTATTGCCGACACAGGTATTGGAATTCCCGAAAACGAACAAAACAAGATATTCAATCCATTCTACAGAACATCACTCTCCAAATCCAAAGGGATTGAAGGCTCTGGACTCGGACTGTCAATGGTCAGCGAAATAGTCGAAAAATTCAACGGCAAAATCGATGTGAAATCTCCCTCGTACCTCTCTGATTCAAACGTCAGACCCGGCACGGAATTCATTATTACACTGCCCAAGGTTTTTGAACTTATGAAATAAACGAATATATTCAACTGAAAACAACTTAATCTTGACTCAAAAGCAAATAGCCTTGAATGTATATAATATATCTTGATATTATTACCTTCTTAACATCATTTTGATCGTTTTTGAATTACTGCCTGCTTTCAATCTGCAAAAATAAATACCACCGGGTAACTGCATTCCGTTTGAATCATAACCATTCCATATTACCTCGTATTGGTCAGCTTCTACTGAATGATTAACGAGCTCCAGAACTTTATTGCCCAACATATCTATAATTTCCAGTATTGCATCGCATTTTTCAGGAACTGAAAATTTGATCTTGGTTTCTCTATCAAAGGGATTTGGATAGTTTTCCTGTAACGTCAGATTGATGGAATTGTCGTAATAAATAGTAACAACTTGAGAGCCAATGTTTGAGGTTCCGTCTATATCTATTTGCCTAAGGACATATTGATAGGTCTTTCCTGAAATAATATCCCTATCTGTATAATTATAATTCCTTACAACAGAAGAATTTCCGTAACCTTTAACAAAACCGATAGATGTCCAATCTGTCTGTTCGCCCAAAATTCTCCTATCCAGATAAAAACCTTTATTGTTTTGTTCGGAAGCGGTTGCCCAATATAGGTCAATTGCTTTATCACGGGCTAAACCTTCAAAATAGATAAGTTCAACAGGTATGATATCTCTATCTTGTAATAAAGTGTCTTTTTCATCATCTTCTGTTGCAAGGAAAGCCGTATAAGTTGATAGCACATTATATTCCAGACTTTTGTTAATTATGTCATAAAGATTGAGCAGAGTCTTAGTTC
>CALHRB010000149.1 GCA_938038165.1 Candidatus Kapaibacterium sp.
AATAGTATCCCCTGTTGAAAAAATCTCTTTTGCGCTGTTGACCAGATATTTATCATCTCTGATACCATCAGATTCATCAAGAATAAGAAAAAAAACTTTTCCCCCTTTCTCCATTATTTTCCTTCCCAATCGGAGAGTAACATCATAGGCATATTCATCTTCGTGCAATTCATATCCATCTTTGAAGCCAATTGCTCCCGGATCTGGTCCACCATGACCGCTTACCAAATAAAAAATAAAACCTTTGAACACAGATGATTTTTTTTTTAGCTTCGAATATTTTTCTCCGAAAATTTTGAATTCCCCTTTTTTGTCTTTTAGTTCAAGAATCAACTCATTGTCGCTTTTCACATCATCGCTACTATCAACAGCTTTTTTTTTAGCTTGATTTTTTAAATAGCTTAAAGGGATATAAATTTTTTTGCTGGATTTGTAATTCTGTTTAACCAAGCCTTTGTCAAATAAAAAATTATTATAGACTAATACTTTTTGAGGAGGTTCATCACTCATACTTTCAATCACGGATTCAAAATTATAAGGATTATAATCTAAAATTATGATAGGCAGTTTGTAGCTTAAATTAAAAAAAAGCTGGCCGTTTCTTGAAATTTTTCTGTGATTTAATTCTTTGAATTTATTAATATTAAATTGACTTATATCGAGATGGAATCTTTGCAATAATAGTGTTATTCCTTCGCCGGGTTTGATCTTTGTTGTTAAATACTCATGTTTTTTCTGAGAAAGAGCAATATTAAATGCATTAACTAAAATAGTTATTAAAATAGAACAACTAAATAATTTGTTTATAAATTTTAACAATATTTTTTTGCTAAATCTGACAGATAATTTGAAATTTTAAAAATTACAGTATTTAATTTAAAACTTTTATAATGAACAGAAAGAAAAAATTTCTTGAACTACTTGAAAACAAAGTAATACTATTTGATGGAGGAATGGGAACTGAAATTTACAAAAAAGGTTTCTTCATCAATAAGTGTTATGATGAATTGAATATTTCAAACCCTGCTATTATAAAGAAAATCCATGAAGATTACATAAATGCAGGTTCTGACGTAATCGAAACAAATACTTTTGGTGCCAATCGCTTTAAATTGAGAAAATTTGGATTAGAAGACAAACTTTATGAAATCAATTATCAGGGGGCTAAAATAGCTCGAGAAACTGCCGGTGATGAAATTTTTGCTGCTGGTTCGATCGGTCCTCTTGGTGTTCAGATTGAACCGCTGGGTCCCATAGCAGTAGAAGAAGCGCGGGCTTTTTTTCAGGAACAAATAATTCCACTGATTGATGGTGGTGCCGATATTATAGTATTTGAAACATTTGTTTATCCCTCAGAATTATTTCAAGCAGTCAGAGCGGCAAAAACATTATTCCCGGATCTGCCGGTCATAGCTCTAATTACTATTGACGAAGACGGGACAACATTGACAGGAGCAGAACCGGACAGGCTAATAAGGGAGCTTGAAACATTTGGAGCTGATGTTGTTGGAGTTAACTGCACCGTAGGTCCTCAGGTTATGTTGAACTGGCTTGAAAAAGTTAGAAAATTGACACAAAAACCCATTTCAATTATGCCAAACGCAGGCAAACCGAAAAATATTGATGGAAGAAATATCTATCTTGCATCACCTGAATATTTTGGTGAATATGCAAAACATTTTGCCCAAGCCGGTGCAAATATTATTGGTGGTTGTTGTGGAACCGGACCCGAGCATATCAAAGCCATGAGATCTTCCCTTAATGCTTTGTTAAAAGATTTCAGAAGATCAAGAATTGAAATCGAAAAAGTCAGCGATCAGCCCGACATAGATGTTATACCAGTCGAAAAAAAATCAAGACTGGCAAAAAGAATGCGTGATGGTCATTTCGTTAAATTTGTTGAATTATTGGCTCCTCACGGAGTATCAGCAGAAAAAGAAATCCAAAAAGCAAGGGAAATGTATTATTATGGCATTGATGTTATTAATATTCCCGATGGACCAAGAGCAAGTGCGAGAATGTCTGCCCTTTCCCTTGCACTACAAATTCAAAGAGAAGTCGGTATTGAAACTGTTCTCCACTATGTTTGCAGGGATAGAAATGTAATTGGAATCCAATCAGACCTCCTTGGTGCCTTTGCTCTCGGTGTGAGAAACATCTTAGCAATTACTGGCGATCCTCCAAAATTAGGAAATTATCCTGATGCTACTGGTGTTTTTGATGTTGATTCTATCGGATTGGTAAATATTCTTAACAGACTTAATCATGGTCTTGATATTGCAGGCAATCCAATAGGAAAGCCAACTGGTTTTTTTATAGGGGTCGGCGCTAACCCCGGTGCAATAAACTTTGATGAAGAGCTAAAAAGACTTGATTGGAAAATTGATGCCGGTGCAGAATACATTGTTACACAGCCAGTTTTCGAACTAAAAATATTTGAAAATTTTGTCAAAAAAGTCGAACATTATAAAATCCCTATAATTGCTGGTCTATGGCCCCTGACGTCTATCAGAAATGCAGAATTTATGAATAACGAAGTGCCTGGTTGTATTGTCCCCGAAAATATTATGGAAAGATTGAGAAAAGTTCAGGATTCTAAAGAAAAGAGCCTTGCTGAAGGTATTATAATTGCAAAAGAAACTCTTTCAAATATGCTTGGAATGATTCAAGGAATTCAAATAGCTGCTCCTTTCGGTAGAATTCAGAGCGTTATTGACTTACTTGATGGTTTTAATCTTTGATTAATATTTTGTAAAGAAAATAAAAAAAAATGCTAAACTTCATATTGTCTTGTTCTAACATATATTATAGAAATGAATAAATCCGAAAATTTTGAGCTTTTAACAAAAATTTTGAATCAAAGAATTTTAATTCTTGATGGTGCCATGGGCACCATGATTCAAAAACTTGGTTTGTCTGAATCTGATTTCAGAGGCTCGAAATTCAAAGATTTTTCTTCCGATCTAAGAGGAAATAATGACATATTGTGCATCACTCAACCAGAAGCAATTAAAAACATCCACCATCAGTATCTCGAAGCTGGTGCAGATATAATTGAAACAAATACATTTAATGCAAATTCTATTTCCCAGTCAGATTACAACACTCAAAGCTACGTTTATGAAATAAATCTGAATGCTGCAAAAATTGCAAAAGAAAAAACGCAAGAATTCACATTAAAAAATCCAGATAAACCAAGATTTGTTGCTGGTGCAATTGGTCCAACAAATAAGACCGCTTCAATGTCCCCTGATGTTAACAAACCCGGTTTCCGTTCTGCTTATTTTGATGACTTTTATTATGCTTATTATGAACAAATATCCGGACTTGTAGATGGGGGTGCTGATATATTGCTTATCGAAACAATCTTCGATACCCTCAATGCAAAAGCAGCCATATTTGCAATTTTCGAGTATTTCAAAAAAAATCGTGTCAGTTTTCCTGTTATGATTTCAGGAACGATTGTTGATCTGAGCGGCAGATTACTCTCGGGTCAAACAATTTCAGCATTTTGGACGTCAATTTCTCACGCCCCTAATCTATTGAGTGTTGGCTTGAATTGCGCTCTGGGTCCCGAACAGATGAGACCTTTTATCTCTGAACTTTCCGAATTGGCTAATTGCTTCACAAGTCTGTATCCAAACGCCGGTTTTCCAAACGAATTCGGTCAATATGAGAAAACACCCGAAGCGATGGCAAAGGTATTAGATGAATATGCTAAAGAAAATCTTTTCAATATAGTTGGGGGCTGCTGCGGAACAACGCCAGATCACATCAAACTAATATCTGATATATCAAAAAAATACAAACCAAGACAACCAAGAGAGCCTCAAAAATATTTAGTGCTTAGTGGACTCGAATCTTTAAAGATAACAGAAGACACTAATTTCATCAATATCGGCGAACGCACAAATATAGCTGGATCAAGAAAATTCGCAAAATTGATACTTTCCAACGAATACGAGAAAGCGATTGAAATTGCACTTCAACAAATTCAAAATGGAGCTCAAATAATTGATGTTAACATGGACGAAGGCTTGCTCAATTCTGAGGAAGCAATGAACAGTTTCCTAAATTTATGTGCCTCAGAACCCGATATAGCAAGGGTTCCTGTTATGATTGACTCATCAAAATGGACTGTGATCGAATCGGGGTTGAAATGCCTTCAGGGTAAAGGAATTGTAAATTCAATTTCATTAAAAGAAGGTGAAGAAAAATTCAAGGAAATCGCTCAATTAGTAAAACAATATGGCTCAGCTGTCATTGTTATGGCTTTCGACGAGGAAGGTCAGGCTGTAAGCTACGAAAGAAAAATTGAAATTTGCCAAAGAGCTTATAAAATTTTGGTTGATGAACTAGGTTTGGAACCTCACGATATTATATTCGATCCTAACGTTTTAACTATTGCAACAGGTATTGAAGAGCACAATGATTATGCAATAAATTATATTAAAGCCGTTAAATGGATAAAACAAAACCTGCCTGGCTCACTTGTCAGCGGTGGAATCAGCAATATATCATTCTCATTTCGTGGGAATGACAGGGTTAGAGAAGCAATGCACTCTGTCTTTTTATATCATGCTATTCAAGCCGGTCTTGACATGGGTATCGTCAATCCGGGACAATTGGAAGTTTACGAACAAATCCCCAAAGACTTGCTTGAGTTGATCGAAGATGTAATTTTCAATCGAAGAAAAGACGCAACCGACAGATTGATTGCTTATGCTGATTCAATCAAGGACAAAACCACTGACAAACATGTTTCATCAGAAGAATGGCGCTCAAATTCTGTTGAAGAAAGACTAAAATATTCTCTGATCAAGGGTATTACTGAATTCATTGAACAAGATGTTCTGGAAGCAATTGAAAAATTTCCAGAACCACTTAGGATTATCGAAGGTCCATTAATGGAAGGAATGAATGTCGTAGGCGATCTATTCGGCAGTGGAAAAATGTTCCTGCCACAGGTTGTTAAAAGTGCCAGAGTTATGAAAAAATGTGTAGCTTTTCTACTTCCTTACATTGAAAAATCACTCAAAACCGGCTCATCATCCAAATCCAATGGAAAAATTTTATTAGCCACTGTCAAAGGAGATGTTCACGACATAGGTAAAAATATCGTAGGGGTTGTTCTGGCATGCAATAACTATGAGATTATTGACCTCGGCGTTATGGTTCCAGCTTCTAACATAATTGCAGAAGCAAAAAAAAATAATGTTGATATTGTTGGTTTGAGTGGATTAATCACACCCTCCCTCGATGAAATGGTTCACTTAGCAAAAGAAATGGAACACGCTGGAATGAATATTCCCTTGTTAATCGGTGGGGCTACAACTTCTCGTGTGCACACTGCTGTAAAGATTGCTCCTGCTTACTCAAATCCAGTTATTCATGTTCTGGATGCTTCAAAAAGTGTTCCTGTGGTTAACAATCTACTCAACAAGCAACAAAGGACAGAATTCATCAAACAAATAGAAAACGAGTATTCTGAAATCAGAGAGAACCATAAACGAAGACTCTCTGAAAACAAAATGATAAGTATTGAATCTGCAAGAAAAAATAAGTTCAAATTCGATGTTAACAAAGCTAACATTAAAAGACCACACAAGCCCGGCATTACTGTTTTTGAAAACTTCCCATTGAAAGATTTGAGAGAATTCATAAATTGGACAGAATTTTTCATTACATGGGAGTTAAAAGGGAAATATCCTGCTATTTTTGACAACCCTAATATAGGCGAAGAAGCAAAAAAGCTTTTCGAAGATGCCAACAAATTACTTGATAATATTATTGATAATCAGCTAATTAGAGCAAACGGAATTATCGGAATATTTTCCGCTAACTCAATCGGAGATGATGTCCAGATTTATACAAATGAAGACAGAACAGGCATTTTAGCAGAGCTACATTTTCTCAGGCAACAATCAATTAAAACTGATTCCATTCCCAATGCCTGCCTTGCTGATTATATTGCACCAATTGATTCCGGTATTATTGATTATATTGGTGCCTTTGCTGTTACAGCCGGAATTGGTGCAGAAGAATCTGCCGAAAAATTCAGATTAGAAAATGATGATTATAATAAAATAATGGTCAAAGTTCTTGCCGACAGACTTGCCGAAGCTTTTGCTGAGCTTCTTCATAAAAAAGTCAGAACAGATTACTGGGGTTATTCGATTGAAAATGAACTGCAGGTTGAAGATTTGCTAAAGGAAAAATATATAGGCATACGACCTGCGCCGGGTTATCCTGCTCTTCCCGATCACACTGAAAAAAGGAATTTGTTTGATCTGCTCGAAGTCGAAAAACACACAGGGATAACCCTTTCTGAGAATTATATGATGATACCTCCTGCTTCTGTTTGCGGATTATATTTTGCTCATCCCGAAGCTCGTTATTTTCCTGTTGGAAAAATTGACAAAGATCAGCTTCAGGACTATCGCAAAAGAAAAGGTTTCAGCCTTGAGGAAATGGAAAAATGGTTATCACCTATTTTAGCTTACTGATTTTTAACTAATATAAGAAAAATTATTTATGACTCAAGAAGAAAGACATAGAAAACTAAAAAATTACTCTCGAGCTTATGAACAGGTTTCAGAGCTTTTAAGAGAAATACCAAAAGATATTTGGAAATACAAGCCTGACAAAAATAAATGGAGCATCCACGAGATCATTATCCACCTGGCTGATAGTGAAGTTAATGCTTATCAAAGGTGTAGAAAAATTATTGCTGAACCCGGCTCAACAATTGTTTTCTACGATCAGGATAAATGGGCTGAAAATCTTGATTACCAAAGTCAAAGCACAAATGATGCAATTGAATTATTTCGAATTTTAAGAAAAATGACTTTCGATCTTTTAGTTCATATTCCTGATAATGTTTGGAAAAACGAAGTACACCACTCTGATGGCTCAGTTTGGAGCTTGGAAAAATGGCTGGACATTTACGAAAACCACATAACCGGACACATTGAACAAATTCGCAGGAACTATTTTGAATGGCGAAGAATTGCTTTAGTGTAATATTGATATGAACAAAATATTTATAAAAATATCAAAAAGAGCTAAAAAATGGATTTATATCATCACGGCTAACTTTTTGGTTTTGCTTGGAGTAATTGGTATATTTGTTCCCGTTCTACCTACTACTATTTTCCTGATTTTAGCCGCCTCTCTATATATGAGAAGTTCAGAATACTACTACACATGGTTGATAAATAATAGAATTTTGGGAAAGTATATCAAAGATTATGTTGAACACAAAGGTATGCCAATTAGCTCAAAAATTGTTTCTATTTCATTTCTTTGGATTGGTATTAGCTTTTCTGTTATATTTTTAATCGAAATCTACTGGGTAAAATTATTACTTCTTGTTATTGCAGTTGGTGTCACTACTCACCTGATAACGCTTAAAACTTTAAAAAAGGAACACTCCCTCGAAAAAAATATTTCGATATTAACAAAGCCGGCTAAGTCAGAAAGTTTATAATAAAACAGTCAACTACTCGAACTAACGTTTTGTCAACTAAAAAAATTAAATCAGGAAAATTTTCTCGAGATTAATAAATGTGATAGGTACAAACAAAAAAATGATAATACAGAAATTAACAAAACCACTAACCATTTGGTAATGTCCATAACAACCACTTCATAAAACTCTGTGATTAAGTTCAAAGGGAAAAAATCCAAATTGAACGAAGAAAATAAAACAAAAATCAAAATTAATAAAAAAGAATAATACCGGTAGCTTCTTTTATTCGTTTCATCCCCGAAAGCAACTATGAAGTAAAAGTTTAATATTGATGATATTAAAAAAGTCGAAAACAATATATAATCAATATCGGTAACATTCATCGAGAAAAAAACAAGACTAAAATAATAACTTAAATAAACACAGAAGACAGAAATAAAAGATACGGATAAAACCCTAATTTTCAATTCTTTCCAATAATAAGCGGGATATTTAACCTTTTTATTTTTCAGAGAAACAAAATAGGAGGGCAAACCAACCGCTAAAGCACTTAACAGAGAACTTCTTCTCGGAGTAAGTGGAAAAGGCAATATAAAGAACCAATTTAGGAGAACCATAAGAAATACACTAACATTTTTCATTAAATAAAATTGAGTTATGAAAATGACAGTGTTAATTATTCGATTTCCTTCTTCGAATATATTCGGTAGTAAAGAAAATTTATTATTCAGCAAAATAATATCTGAAACTTCTTTTGTAATCGTAACCCCGGAATCCATTGCAATCCCTAAGTCAGCCTCTTTTATAGCAGGTAAATCATTTAGTCCGTCACCAATGAAACAAATTTGATTTTTGGTTTGCTTTAAACCTTTAACAATTTTTAGTTTCTGGGAAGGAGTTAGTCTGGCAAAAAAATCATAAGCTGATAAAACAGTCAAAAAATCATTCTCATTTAAATTATCAAGCTTACTTCCATCAAAGATATCATCGTATTTTATTGCCATTCCAACTTCTTTTAGAACAGAATAGGTTGCTTCAACACTATCACCTGTCAAAATTTTAATTTTTTTATTGATTTTTTTTAAATCCTCAAGAGTTAATTTTATATCATCCCTTAATTCATCTTTAAGCGATATAATTCCCAGAGGTTTTAGCAACGGGTCAGAAAAAAAATCATTTTCAATTTTGTTATAATTGTAATCAGGAATTATGCAAAAGAGCAAGTTTCTAAAACCCTTTATATCTTCATCATTATAATATCTTTTCAAAATAGATTTGTTTTTTTCATTAAGTTTTTCAATTATCGAATCAAACGAACCTAAAATAAAAAGTTGATTTTCTGATCCGAACTTTACTAAAATAACGCTGTATTTGAATTTTGAATCAAAGGGAATTTGATCAAGCAACTCTAAGTTATTATCTGCTGGAAAAGAACTAAAAACACCAATTGTTGAGTTTTTATAAACAGATAACTTGTAAAAATTGCCAAGCATAGTTTTTAGTCCATTTAAATTCTCATCCAAAGAAATAATTTTATTGATCAGAATATTATTTTTGGTTATTGTACCGGTTTTATCAAAACAAATGATATCAATAGTTGAAAATGAATCAATAGCATTAAATTTTTGAATGATTGCTCCAATTTTTGAAATGTTATAAATCCCTATAACGATAGTAAAAGTAGTAAAAAAAATTAAACCCTCCGGGATGAGAGTAAAAGCTATGGTCGATATTTTTCTTATACTTTCGATTTCAATAGTTTCTGACTTGCTAAATAATGCTCCTTCTAAAAAAATCAAAACAAGTGTTATCAAAAAAGAAACAGTAAAAATCAGATTAATTTTGTTCATTAAAGGAGAAGTGCTTATTTTGATCTTTTTGGCGAATTGATTAACTTTATTCGAATAACTTTCCAAACCGATTTTCCTGGCTTCAATATAAGCCATCCCGTTAACACAATAACTTCCCGAAAGTAAATCATCATTTTCGAATTTTGCTACCGGGAGCGATTCACCTGTTATAAGTGATTCGTCAACTTCAAACCTGAATGCTTTGATAATTTTGGAATCAACAGGTATTTCATCTCCTTTAGTGACAATAATAATATCATTTAAAACTATTGAAGATATATCTATTTCTGAAATATTAGAATTACGAATAACTTTGATCTGCCTGTTCTTTAATAAATCAACTTTTTCGAGTGCCCTTACTGATCTGATTTTCTGATAAATTGAAAATGAAATGTTGATTCCAATTACTACCAATATGCCAATTGAATCAAGGAGCAGTCTGTCGTCTTGCTTTTCAATGTAAAAATAAAACAAAAATGAAATAATTACAAAGTTGATTAAATTGAATAAGGTAAATGTATTTTCAACAAATATCTGGAAATAATTGAGATATAGTTTTTTTTTTGGATTCGGTTTATTAAATTTTTTAACTCTCTTTCTTTTACCTCTTGATCGCTAAGCCCTTTTATATTTGTAAAATCAAAATTAAGCAACATAAGTCTCTTTTAAAATGTGAAATGTTTTTGTTGATTTGTCAATGATCTCGTGGTTTGTAATTTGTGTCAGGAAAAAGCTAAATTTTTGTTTATTTTGAAGAAGCTCATAAGCAGTTGTATAAATAACTTTAAAATCTTT
>CALHRB010000150.1 GCA_938038165.1 Candidatus Kapaibacterium sp.
CGGAAATAAATTCAGACCGAGACAACACATCTCTTATAAATCGAGATTAATGGAAAGAATTGTTATAAAAAAGAATAGCCAGAAACGTTTGAAGTCTGGTTCACTTTGGGTTTATAGTAATGAATTAACTGAAATGCCAGATTTTCCCGCAGGAACTACCGTCGAGGTCTTAAGTGAAGACGGAAATAATTACGGCATCGGCTTTTTTAATCCTAATAGTTTGATTTCCATTAGACTATTGCTTTTCAACAAAGAACCTGATTTGAATTTCTTTAAGGCAAGATTCGAGAAAGCGATTGAATTAAGAAAGAGAATTTTGCCTGATTCTTCAAGTTACAGATTGGTTTTTGGAGAATCGGACTTGCTGCCGGGTTTGATTGTTGACAAATACGAAGATTATTTTGCACTTCAATATTTTTCTGCCGGTATGGAACTCCGAAAAGAGTTGATAATCCAAAGTCTTTTATCTTTATTCCCCAAAACTCAAGGAATAATTGAAAAGAATTCATTTAGAGCAAGAAAAAACGAAGGACTAACCCAATATGAAAATGTTGTTTACGGTATGATACCGGAAAAAATAGTTATTGAAGAAAATGGAATCAAATACACTTTTTCATTTTTAGACGGTCAGAAGACAGGTTTTTTCCTCGATCAAAAGGAAAACAGGCTTTTTATCAGAAGAATTGCAAAAGATTTAAATGTTCTTGATTGTTATTGCAACTTGGGTGGTTTTGCTTTGAATGCAGCATTAGGGGGAGCAAAGTCTGTAACCGGAATAGACTCTTCCGAAAAAATTATTGAATTTGCCCGGAATAACGCCAATTTAAATAGATTACATAATGTAAGTTTCATTAAATCAGATGTCGAGAAATTTTTGAATGATCAGCTTAATATTGAAAATTTTTGGGATATGATTATATTGGACCCTCCCTCCTTTGCACATTCAAAAAAAGATGTAGCATTAGCAAAAAGGGGATATTCCAAAATCAACAATCTTGCCCTCAGACTCCTTAAGCCAGGCTCTTGGCTTTTAACTTCAAGCTGTACACAATACATTTATGAGGAGGTTTTTCACCAAATCATCAAAAATGAAGCAATCAGGCTTAATAAGAGATTAAGAATGCTTTTTCGGGGGTTGCAATCACCCGACCATCCAATATTAGAAAGCATACCTGAAACTAAATATTTAAAGTTTCTTGTATTTCAGGTTCTTTAGTACTTGAATTGATTTTTGACATTTCATCATATACTATTAATCTTGCTCCGGGTTGATGGGTTAAATAGTACCAAAACCATTCAAAAAGCACTTTCAACCTGTTTCTAAAATTTATCAGGAAAAAGATATGAACAATTGTCCAAAGTAACCAAGCAAAAAGACCTTTGAATCGAAAGACACCCAACATTGCCACAGCTTTTGCCTTTCCAATTGTAGCCATACTACCCTTGTCAAAATATTTGAAAGGTGGTCTTTTAGATTTTGACAGCCTTTTTTTGATTACCTTGCTAACATATTCAGCTTGCTGCAAGGCAACGGGAGCAATTCCGGGCAGAGGATCTCCGTTTTCATCAATAAAACAAGCGGCATCGCCAATAACAAAAACATCAGAATATCCTTGAACCGATAAGTCTTTTTCAACAATTACTCTGCCCATTTTATCAAGTTTAGTACCAAGACTGTAATTTAAATGCGATGATTCGTTACCGGCAGCCCAGAATATATTTGAAGATTCAATAAATCTTTTTTCAACCTCAACTCCGTTATTTAGAACATTGGATACTTTAGAATTTAATAAAACTTTTACACCAAGTTTTTCAAGAGAAGCTTGTGTATATTCTGATAATTCTCTGGGATATGATTTTAAAAGTCGATCTCCGGCTTCTATTAGATATACTTTTATGTCATCACTTTTGAGAATAGGAAAATCTGGCAAAATAGTTCTTTTGGCAATTTCTGCAATAGCTCCTGCCATTTCAACGCCTGTTGGTCCTCCACCAATAATAACAAAGTTCAGAAATTTTTCTCTATCTGATGAATAATAGAATCGTTCAGCCTTTTCGAATGAGGATAAAATTTTTTCACGTATAAATAATGCATCTTTAAGGCTTTTCAAACCCGGAGCGATCTTTTCCCAATCTGAATTACCAAAATAAGAATGTTTGGCTCCGGGTGCTAATATTAGATAATCGTATGATAGATCGCCGTCATTTAAAATGACTCTTCGGTTCTTTAGATCGACTCCCAGGACTTCGTCCATTATTATATTGACATTTTTGATTTTTCTGAGTGCCGTTCGAATTGGAATTGCAATATCTCCCGGGGAAAGTGCCGAAGTAGCAACCTGATAAAGCAATGGCTGGAACAAATGATGATTAGTTTTATCAATCAAAATTACATCAACTTTTGCATTTTTTAATGATTTGGCTGCCTTTAATCCACCGAATCCAGCCCCAACAATAACAACTCTTGGTTTTGATAGTTGCATTTATATTAATCTTTAAAATTTTTCACATAAATATCGGAAATGACGTAAATTACATCAGCTATTGTAATTTTTTTCAATGAACAATTACATATTTAATTTTTCGTTTCAAGTTATTTTAAATTTTCGTAATCATTATACAAAAAAATAATGTCCACTAAAGCAAGTACATCAGAAGAAAAAAACCTTCTTGCAATTGAGAAAATTGTTGCGAGAGCCAAGGGCAAAATAACGCCCGAAGATGCTGCTTCAGCCACTGGATTGTCAATAAATGAAGTTCAGGATGCATTATCAAGATTGGTTGAGCTATATGAATGCCGAGTTACAATAAATCCTGAAAAAGGGTCTGTTCAGTTTATATTTCCCTATCCTTTCCAAAAAAGAGGTAAAAAAACATTCAAAGAAATTTCCACGGCAATTCTAACTGTTCTTTGGAAAGCTTTTCAGGTAGTCTATAAAGCCTCAATAGGAATTGTTCTGATTGTCTATACCGTTGTTTTTTTTGTTATTCTTGCTATCATGTTTGGAACATCTCGGGACAGAGACGACAATCCGATAGGGGATATCATCGGTGGAATTCTCAGGGCTATTTTTGAGGCTATGTTCTGGACTTCTGTTCTTCAACCGGTTCAATATGAAGTTGACAGAAGCGGTTATAAATATAAGACTTATCAAAAGGACAAAAATAAAGGCAAAAATTTTATTAAATCAGTATATAGTTTTGTGTTTGGGCCCGACAGACCCGTTTATGATTATCTTGCAGACGCCAAAGAAGCTATAGCCTTCATCAGAAAAAATAACGGTAAAATTACTGCTGGACACATTATAGCTTTAACCGGTGTGAACTACCCCGAAGCCGAGAAAAGACTCGCTGAATATGCTACAAAATACAAAGGAGAGCTTCATATAGTTGATGACGAAATACTGGTTGCTGATTTCACCCAGTTACTCAATACAACAAATCCACCAATTGAAGGCGGCAAGATTGAATATTATGTGGATGAAGTTGAACCTCCTTACCAGATAACAGGAAACACCGGCGGCAGAAATGGAGCAATAATTACAATGAACACATTCAATCTGATTATGTCCTTTTTAATATACCCTTTTGCCACTCAGTATCTTTCGGGTAGTGTAGCATTCTTCATAAGCATTTTTCCTTTTGTTTTCTCTGTTAGTTTCTTTTTGATTCCTTTAGCACGAATTCCTTATGTCGTGATAAAAGAACAAAAGAGGAAATTGAATATATTAAGAAAAAAATTATTTGACATAATCGTCAGTGCTAATGTTCCTCTTACCGCTGAACAAATCATTGAATATGCAAAAATCAATGCAAGTGATAAATCAAAGGCTATGTCTCTTCTTGAGAAATTAATTCTTGACTTGGAGGGAAAAATTGATTTAGATGAAAGCGGCAAAGCGTTAATCCATTTTCCAAGACTTATGAAAGAACTTCAAATTAAATAAAATCGAAAACATGAAGTCACCTAATTTCAATGATGTTTTAGATGCTAAGTTAAGAATCGAGCCATATATACATCATACACCCGTACTAACTTCAAGATCATTAAATGAAATAACAGGCAATGAACTTTTTTTCAAATGTGAAAATTTTCAACGAGCTGGGGCTTTCAAATTCCGTGGAGCATCAAATTCAGTCTTTTCTTTAACTGAAGCTGAAGCAAAGAGAGGCGTTGCAACTCATTCCTCCGGAAATCACGCACAAGCTTTGGCATTAGCAGCAAAAATCCGTGGTATTCCTGCATATGTTGTTATGCCAAAAAACTCAAAAAAAGTAAAAATTGATGCGGTTCTGGGTTATGGCGCCGAAGTTATTTTTTGCGAGCCAAATCTTGCTTCGAGAGAAGAGACATTGGACAAAGTTGTGCAACAAACTAACGCTGTGTTTATTCATCCATATAACAACAATTTTGTTATAGCCGGTCAGGGAACAGCTGCACTTGAGTTGTTAAACCATACTCCTGAATTGGATTATATTATAGCACCTGTTGGCGGAGGAGGTCTTCTCAGCGGAACTTCACTGACTGTTCGCTCAGTTTCGGATAATACCAAAGTAATAGCAGCTGAGCCCGAAGGAGCAGACGATGCCAAAAGATCATTACAAAGCAATCAAATTGTTCCATCTATCAATCCCAATACAATTGCTGATGGCTTGCTAACCTCTCTTGGAACTCTCACATTCGAACTCATAAAAAAATATGTCCAAGATATTATCACTGTTAGCGATGTATATATTATAAGGGCTATGCGTCTTATCTGGGAAAGAATGAAGATCGTCGTCGAACCTTCATCTGCAATTACTCTTGGACTTTTGTTAGAAAAGAAAATTGAAATCAAGAACAAAAGAATCGGGCTAATATTATCAGGCGGTAACGTTGATTTAGACCATTTACCCTGGAATATGTGATTATGTAACTGAGAATCTGATTTGCTATCTGAAGCCCGGCATTCAATCAGAAACAACAAAAGGAATAGCTGTTATTCCGGTTTTTGTTGTTACCTTTATAAGGTACAAACCAATTTCGAGGCTTGATATATCGGCAAAAAAACTGCCCTGTTCATAATTCATTTCATTGATCTTTTCAAGATTTGATGTTTTACTCAATAAAATCGGAATCTTCTCGCCAAGACTGTTAAAAATTTCGATTATCTCAATAAACTTATTTTCGGGACTGTCAATTTTTTGGAAAGGGACATTAATAATTGTCTTTGAAGGATTTGGATAGGGAAATCCTGCTGAAAAGACATACCTTCCGGGTATCACTGAAGTCCTTAAATTAAGGCTGACATCACATTCAGAATTTCCCGTGAACAAATTAGGTATCCCTTTTGCCTTCAATGGTAAAATATGTGGTGAGCAATTATCCTCAAGAAGTAATGTGTCGTATTCAATGCCTAAGATTGAAGGAGAGTAGCATATCAATATTTCTCTTGTTTCACCTGCCGGAATTATTATCCCAAATTGACTTAATGGGGCTGAAAATGAAGTATTTCTGTAAAAATAAACAGAATTAAGTCTGAAATCCCTTGAATCGCGGTTTCGAACGCTGAATTTTTTGCAGACCACTTCGGGATAATAAATTGAATCCAAATCAAAGATTTTTTTTGTCTCTAACAAGTCAATTGCAAGGATATTGGAATCAAGTCGAACAACGATATTAAGAGTATCTGAACTACCAAGACAGCCTTCTTTTGATGTAACAAGAACATAATAACTTCCCTCTTCGGTAACCGAGATTTTATGAGTGTTCCCGGCAATCATTTTATTGTCCGGTAATTTAAACCAGTTATAACTTGAAAATCCGGGTGGAGCTGTAATTTCGGCTGTATCACCGATACATATTTCGCGTTTCCCTTTATATGCTAATTTTGGACTTGGATTAGGGACAACTGTAACATCAACTGATTGTGAAGCTCGACAACCATTAGAATCAGTAATATCAACTGTATATTTGCCTGAATTTTTAACAACAATTGATTTGCCCGTATCGCCGGTTGACCATTTAAAATCCGAAAAACCCGTTATTGATAGTACAAGACTATCTCCATCGCAAATTACAGGTGGTGATTTGCTTAATTGTATTTTAAAATCTGGTTTTGCATAAATAGAAACTTCAAAAACGGCTTCGCTCGAAATATCGCAACTATCGTCAGATACTGTTAATTTGTAAATACCAGGTTTAGTAACATAAATTAAAGAGTCAGAAGTATCTCCGATCTTTTCATTATTAACAAACCAGAAATACCTTTTGTGCTTAGTAACTGAATACAATAAAGCCGTGTCACCCTCACAAATTTTGGAAACACCTTGAATAATTGGTTGGATGAGCCTTTCGGGCATTGTCCTGAAAATGCCATCACCAACTACCCAACCGAGAGTATCGTTAATGAACCAGAAATCGTCAAGGCTTGCTCCGTCAATACCACAGTTTTTGAGCAACCAGGTTTTTCCGCCGTCAGGAGTATAATAGACAGCTCCATTCCAACCGCAAGTCCATCCTCTGAGAGAATCAATCAGAAAAGTTCCAAACATTGATTGACCCGTTCTGAATTGCCGCCATGTTTTTCCTCCGTCAGTTGATGAACGCACGCCGCCATCATTTCCCCCACCAGTGCAGCCAGTAGAATATGGAACCAAAAAAGTATTCCCTTTAACATTCAAATCCTCTTGCCAATCTTCGGAACCACTACGTGAGAAAATGCTCCATGTTCTTCCGCCATCGTTAGTTTTCCATATTCTGCCACTACTTGAAGCATAGCCTAATCCATCCTTTGTATAGAGAAAAACATCCGTCAAACCGGTATTTGGAACCTCACCAATGAAGACAGACCAAGTGTTGCCGCCATTAGTTGTTCGATAGAATTTTTGAACTTCACCACAACCACCGCCAACAACCATTCCTGTATTATCATCAAGAAAAAAATTCCCCCATAAGGCAAATGCTGTTCCGGGAGTTATATCTCTCCAAGTTGCTCCTCCATCTGTAGTTTTATAAATAGCTCCCGAAAAGCTTTGATCCAATCCTGATGTATAACCAACTAATTTACTTGTAAAATGAATACTTTCAAGCTGATAAGCCCCTCTGATTACAGTCCCCTGCCAGGAATTGCCCTGATCTGTTGTTCTTATCACCATACCATCATACCCACAAACCCAGCCATAGTTCTCATCTTCGGGTAGAAAAAAAATCTCCAGCCAGTAATTTTTTGAGTAAGGCGGAGGGATATTGTTTAGCTTTTTCCATTGAGCAGACAAAGGATTCAATTGGAGTGCAAAAAGAAAACACAATATAAATATTATATTTTTATTCAGTTTCATACTAAAATCAAGTCGAATTCAACTATCAATAATTGTAAAATCAAGAATTTGTTACATGATTCATTCAGATATAATGATGAAAGATTTTAAATCCATGTGAAATTTTGAGAAGCTCTTTTGTAACCGAATCTGCAAACAGAAGTGAAAGGGGGAAAATCTATGGGGCAAGATTTAACTTGCCCCTGAGATTAAGAATTTATTTATTTTCTTTCATAAAAACTTCCATAAAGCCAATCAATTTTTCGATCCATTCGATCGGACATGCATTATATGTTGAAACTCTGACTCCGCCGATGCTTCGGTGACCTTTGAGGTTTGTCATTTGCATTTTTGATTTTGCTTCGGCAACGAATTTTTCTTCTAATTCTTTGGTTGGCAAATTGCAGCAAATATTCATATAAGAGCGATCTTCTTTGTCCTTTACTCTTGGTATGTAAAAATCAGCATTAGCATCAAAGAAATCATAAAGCAAATTAGCTTTTTTGATGTTATTTTGGTTAATGGCTTCCAAACCTCCTTGCTTCATTATCCATTTTAAAGTTCTGCCTACTACGTAAACTGGAAGACAAGGAGGAGTATTGTACAATGATTCGTTCTCAACATGAATTTTATAATTAAGCATAGTAGGAACATTTTCTTTTTGCTTTTCCAACCAAGATTTTTTAATGACAACCATTGTAACACCAGAAGGTCCTATATTCTTTTGGGCGCCGGCATAAATCAGACTAAATTTGGAAAAATCTCTCGGGCAGGAGAAAATATCCGAAGACATATCTGCAACAAGTGGAACATTTCCGAAATCAGGAATTTCTCTCCATTGAGTACCATATATTGTATTATTTGTTGTAATATGAATGTAATCAGCATCTGTATTGTATGGTATATTTTTCGGAATATGGTCAAAATTTGTTTCTTCGGAGCTTGCTACAACATTTGTTGTTCCGACCCATTTTGCTTCTTTAATTGCTTTCTTTGACCACGCACCTGTATTAACATAATCGGCTTTGTTCTTGAGGAAATTCAATGGAACCATAAGAAATTGCAGACTTGCACCACCACCAAGGAAAAGGACATAGTACTCCTCAGGATTTAAATTCATCAATTTCAAAGCATCTGCTTGGGTTTCTTTGAATACTGCATCATATTCTTTCGAGCGATGACTCATTTCCATAATTGACATACCAAGATTGTTGTAATCAAGAACAGCCTGAGCAGTCTCCTGAAGTACTTCAACAGGTAATACCGCCGGACCGGCACTAAAATTAAAAGCTCTGTTCATAAATTTTCCTTTTTAAAATTAAAAAACAATCAATTGGCAAAATTAACAGAAATATAGATTTTAAATTATAAAAATTAATAAAAAAAATAAATATGAGTTTTTTTTAATTTAAATTAAATAATTAATTTGAGCTTTACTTTTGTTAATTTTTCCAGACCAATGAAAAGAATTATTCTAATATTCTTATTTACATTACTTTGTTTTAGTTTTAGTTTTGCTCAAATTGAGAAATCCGGCAAAAAAAATCAAAACAAGAAAGATAAAGAAAAGAAAGAAAAAGTTACTACAAAAAGCAAATCTGACAAAGAATCATTGAAGAAGAAAATAATTGAAGATGATATAGAATCGTTAACTGATTCGGCTAAAACCGGGCTACTGCTTGATTATCAAAGTTATTTGTTTAGCATTGATTCAAACGACCAGGAGTCTCTTTCGGGTGGTCTCGAATGGAACATTATGGTCAGAGATGATAATAATAATCCGAATCTTCCACCAAAATTCCGAAATTGGTGGTACGTAAAACTCGAAGGACTATCCACAACAAATCCCAATAAGATAAACATAATTGGAGATGGCTGGCAGGGGAAACATTATGTTGTTCCTGTTTATTCCTATGACAAGATAGATTGGCAAAGATTTAAGCCCGAAGAAATCTATCATTCCGAATCCTCAGGTTCTTATTATAATTACTATATTCTAAAAAAATTCGAAAAATCTTCCGTTTGGGTGGCAAGATATTATCCTTATACATTTAATAGACTGAAAAATCTATTAAAATCTTTGGAGGGAAATCCTTTTGTTAAGATTGAAACTATCGGCAAAACACCTCAGAACAGACCTTTGATTATGCTTACAATAACAGATTTCAAGGTAGATGACAAAAATAAAAAGAGAATCTGGATCCAGTCACGGACCCATCCCTCAGAAACCGGTAGTTCTTTTGTTGCTGAAGGCCTGATTCGATTTTTGATTAATGATTGTAACTCCTGCTGTCCAAGAGTTGACCTGAAAAAAATGATTTTCAATATTGTTCCTATGGTCAATGTTGATGGTGTGGTAGCCGGAAATTCAAGGACAACACCAATAACCAGCAAGGATCTGGAACGACAATGGATCAGAAGTTCTGATAATCATTCAATTCTGGTTGACTCAGTCGCCACAGAGGTTAAAATTCTTGAAAAGACAATGAGAGAATTAATAAATCTTGGACCAAAATTTTTTATAGCTTTGAATTTACACCAGACTCATTCCCCTCCGAATCATAGACCCTTTCTTTTTTCTAATTTTAGCAGGATGGTTCAAGTAAACGGGGAAGCCGGTGAGATGATGTTTAAAAGGCAGCTAATTTTTGCTAAATTGATTAGCCGCGAATATTGTGGCGATACTGTTTATGTCAGACCAAGTTATGAACCAGGCGTTCCTATGGAAAAGAAGGTTTTTCCTGAAAGCTGGTGGTGGGTTAACTTTAAAGATGAAGTAATGGCTGCTACAATTGAAAACACAATCGGAATCAACGGTTGCTTTGAGGAATGGGTGAATTATCAAGACCAAATTAAGCTCGGTGAAGCAATAGCTCTTGCTATTGGTAAATATCATCAGTATTTTATTGAAAAGAAATGGTTTAGATACGAAGCACCAAATTGGGATATGCAGGAATTATTAAAATTCTTTATTGATAACTCAGGAGATCAATAACTAATTAGTTAATGTAATTATTTTTTTTGCTTCTTCTTCGGTTATAGGCATAACTGACAATCTGGATTGTTTCAACAATTGAATATTTTTAAGTTCCTCGGTTTGTTTGATTTCTGATAAATTCAAAGGGTTTGTAAATCTTTTGAGAAATTGAACTTTAACAGCCACCCAGCGAGAATCCTCGGTGGTTGGATCTTGAAAATACTCCTGAGAAAGCTCGGCAAGTCCTACAATTGCTCTTTCATCCCCACTGTGATAAAAAAACAATTTATCTCCCAGTTTCATTTCTTTCAAATAATTTCTCGCCTGGGGATTTCTGACGCCATCCCAGATTGTGGTTTTGTCATTTTCTAAGTCATCAAGCGAATAAGTTTCTGGATCTGATTTTATAAGCCAATGTTTCATTCTTATAAATTTGATATAAATTCAAGGAACAAATCTTCAATTTTTGGGTCATAGCTCGGATTATTAATTTTCCTGATTGCTAATGAATCGAGGACTGAACACACTGGTATTGAGTCTTTGACAATATAAAAGGAAGGTAATTCATTGATCCTGATCTTGTTTTTGTAAGGATGATTATTAGTAGTTTTAAGCATCGAATATATTTCAAACTTATTGTCGGTAACACCACTTTCACTCAATACTTTCATTATTGCTGGAAATTGTTTTTCCGTGCCTGTGCAAGCACATGA
>CALHRB010000151.1 GCA_938038165.1 Candidatus Kapaibacterium sp.
GAGCATTTTCAAAAAAATGATTTGCGATTGTTACTGTATTAGCGGACTTTAAATCATTAAGTAAGTTTACTATTTCAAAAGCAATATTAATATCATTGCTGCTATAATATTTTGCTTCGAGGTCAGGAATCAATTCCACAGGTTTACACAATTCAATATCCAATAAAGCAGATAGTACCAAGCTATTGTCACTACTATTTAATTTTGACCTCAATACATTTAAATCGCAATTCATTTGAGCAATTACAGATGAGCAGGATATAAGAAAGATTATTATGATTTTAAGAATTTTCATGACTAATATCTCCTATTTTATCTACAATTTCTAAGGATGATTTCGTTTTCAACCAAGTTATTCCAGCCTTCAACAAATGTTCGAAGTCTTTCTTTCGCTTGAGTTTCAAGATTTCCTGTATTTATTAGTATCCATCTATTTAAGAAAATTTTAATCTTTATAAGAATATCTTTTATAATATTTTCAACTTGTGTGACAGAAATAAAATCGGGACAATTAAAATCTAATTCTGATTGCCAAATTTTCTTTATGCTATCTTGTATTTGTATAGTTCTTATTATCTCAACAAACTGATTAAAATGAATTAACTCTTCTTCAACTACTAGATCGCGAGGTAAAAATCTTGGTACTCCCCAGTTAACATCATACCATGCCCATAGATCAATTAAAAATTGAGATGGTCTTCCTTGGTCTGGACATAAATAATCATCAGGAATTTCATCGATAGACGAAATAAATACAAAATCATCTCTTGTACATAATCCGTAAATTGTTTTTATTTTAATAGGAACTATTTCAAATTCCCATTTTTGAGTCTGATTATTAAAACAATAATCACTAATAATAATGTCTGCTATCATAGTGTCTGCAATTGTAAAAAATCCAGCAGCATATTGATTAAGCTCGCATCTATTTAACCTCAAAAATTCTGGGCTATCTTCGTAATGGATTGGAATTTCATAATTTGTAGTAAGAGGAGGGAAAATTATACTACTTGGAGTAGAGCAATTATTTGCATTTGGACAATCTGGTGGTTGAGTCGGGATAAACTTTACAAATCCAAAGTAATTGTATTCTCCTGTTGCAGGGTTTGTTCCATATAGATTGTACTGGTTATTTCCTACAAATACTAAATTAAATGACACTTCCAGCCACTGCCCCTCATAGCAATATTGACTGCTTACACTTATACTGCTTCCTGCCGGTTTATTTGTAAATATATGAATTGTTGGTGCTGCACAACCACATCTGCCTCCTCTTTCACAATTAAAATTCTTGCAACCAAATTCTATTATTTCCCCTTCACAAATTACCTGCCCTTTTACTTTTGATACCCAATTGTTAGGACACTCTTTCCTGAAATATATCTTTCCATAAAATGGTGATTGTAATGATACTAATTCAACGGAGATAATTTCATTGACATTTAGTTCCAATTCTTCTTCAATAATTATCTGAGTTTTTATTGGTTGGTTAAATAGAAATGTTAATAGAATAGAATAGAATACAACACGACTGTTTTTTATTAAACAGCTTCATTTTTTTAATTAATCCAGTTTCATTTGGCTGCATATTTACTCCACAGATTAGTTGGATATTTTAATTATTTCTTTTTTCCGTGCTTTGTCTATATCTAAATTAAGTTATGTGAAGTTTCTTGTCAAGCATTTAATAAAAAAGCGGGCATTAAGCCCGCTGTTTTGAATTTTAATTACTGCCATAAGCAGACAAGATTGACTTTATTTCATCAGCATCATTTTCTTTACTGACTTAAAATCCCCTGCCTCTATACTGTAGAAATATATTCCGCTTGATAATTCTCTCCCATCAAATTCGACTTCGTATTCTCCGGCTTTCAGCATTTCTTCCTTTAACACTTTTACTGTTTCTCCTAATATGTTGCTTACCTTTATTAAGACTTTGCTCTCTTTTGCTAAACTGAACTTAATCTTCGTTGCAGGATTGAAAGGATTTGGATAATTCTGTTTTAACTCATAATGTTCCGGCAATGAGGTTAATATTTGAATTTCTTTATTCCACCTTCTCCCTATTTTATCTCTGACCTCTATCTGTATTATTCCTTTTTCTGATTCTTCTACTGAATGACTAATATTGAATCTGATCACTAACTTTTCTGTCTGTGTTCTGTCTATCTCTGTTATAATTATTTCTTCATCCATCATTTCTATCCATTCAGGTTTTGATATTACTCTTGCTCTTATTTCCTCTATCTTTTCCGCATTTGTATTTCTGAGATTTATTGCGATTTTGTTTTCCACTGATCCAACTACAACTTTATGGATTGTTTGACTTTGTATAAATGTTATCTGTAAAAACAACAATGTTATTGTTATAACTGCTTTCATCGTTTTTCTCCTTTTTTACTGGCTGCAATTGCCCAGCTCTGTTTCTACATTTTCTTTTATGTATATAAGGTGATAATGTAAAAATTTATACGCTTCCGTAGTTATTTTGTCTTCATTCCTGCTTGTTTCAATTCTGTCATTTAACATAAATATTTCTCTGCATAAATTTTCTAAATCAGACCTTCTGTAATATTCTTTTATTTTATTTAATGAAACATCAAAAATGCTGTATTGATTTTCATCTCTTATCCATCCGTATCCATACATTTCAGTGTTGTAGTTGATCAGATTATTTATCATCTCAGTTGTGCTTACTGTGGGTCGAGGTGGAATGAAAGAACTTAATGCAAAACTCATAAGTGAAGATGCAATTGAATCCTGTTCAATTCTTATGTGATTTCTTAAAAAGTATATGTCTGAAGGTTCTCCGAATTTAATTATCAAAGAATCAACAGCAAGGATTCTCAGAGAGCTTTCAACATCATTTTGTATCATGTTCTTTAAAAGATTATTTAGATCGGTGTAATTTTTCTCATTGAGAACTTCAAAGGCTTTATATCTGATTTGATAGTAATCGGAATTTTTTAACTGGTTAATTATTTCAGGTTGGAACGAATCATAATTTAATTCTGCCAACACCGAAAATGTGAAATATTTTAAGGACTTGTCATAATCAGAATTTAGATAAGCGTATAATAATTCAGATATACTTCTTTCAGCGAGTTCAGGTATTTTTCTATAAACAAATGGCAATAAAACTATAGCATCTCTTGAAAGCGAAGGTTTGCTAATGTCTATTATTTCAAAAATGTAGCTTGCAGTTGAGTAATTTTCAAAATTAAAAAGGACTGCGGTTGCCATTAATCTTGCTTTATAAGGATTTAACTTTACATCTGCACCAAATAAATCATCTGCATTTTCAATTAACCTAATTGCTTGAGGAATCGCTGATTCGTGACGAAAGAAAGATAATGCTTTTAAAAAATCCATCTGAATAAATGGTGGTTCAGATTCTATTAAATCTATTAAATGCGGAATAGCCTGATAGATCGAGTCACTAATTATTTCGTTAATTGCCTCAATAATAATGTTTTCATCTTGGCTATATAAATTTTGTATGGGGTCTTCTAGTTGAGCAAAACAATACAAATTTAAAAGAATAACTAAGGATAAGATTTTCATTTTCCTATGCTCCTTAAAAGTTAGAATTACATTTCTTTAAAGCTTCGTTTTTATACTTTAACAATAATTCAATAATACGATGATCATTGTGTGTTTCTTTTTCCATTTTTGCTTTTAATTCAATTCGGTATTCCTCAGGCATCCTTTCATCTAAGCCATTCCACCATAAGTACTGACTAAAAATATTCTGCCAATAACTGGTAAAAGCTTTTTGAGAATAATTGAGTGCGGATTCTTTCGCTTCGCTTACGGATGTAAAATCATTGCACTTTTTATTCCATTTTGAAAGAAATGAATAAAGCGCATTCTTATGCCAGTTTACATAATCATTTTCAAAGTTTTCCTTATGTATTCTCTCGTGTAAAAGTAATACTTCGGTTAAAACAAAGTCGCCATTATTTAATTTTAGCGGATAATTGATATGTCCGTAAATTGAATTCAATAGGCGTTGACATTCATTATTAGAAATTGAATTAATTTCTTTTAATGAATTGATTCTGACTAAATTTTTTTTCTGAATATTATTGAGACAGATATCGATTATTGTAACCAAGGTTGGATTTTGAATTAACTTGAATTGAATTTTTTGTTTTTGTCTGTCAAAACATAAATCCACCTCATTAAGGGAAAAATTATAAATATTTGATTTACGTCTATCGGTTAGAGGTTCAAAAAATGCCAAAGTATTTTGTTCTTTTCGCTTATTACAAGAATTTAAATTTCCAATTGAATTATCTTTTTCAATAATTTCAATATCAAACGGGTTGTCATTGTTATTATTACAATTAACCTGAAGTAGTGGACAGTCTGGTGGTTGAGTCGGCATAAACTTTACAAATCCAAAGTAATTGTATTCTCCTGTTGCAGGGTTTGTTCCATATAGATTGTACTGGTTATTTCCTACAAATACTAAATTAAATGACACTTCCAGCCACTGCCCCTC
>CALHRB010000152.1 GCA_938038165.1 Candidatus Kapaibacterium sp.
TATAAACTTATTATTGTTGAAAAAAACATTTTTTTTTTTCAAAAAAAATGTTTAAAATTGAAATGTTACTTTTTTAGAAAAAATAAATTAAAGTTTAGTATTTGCTTATAAATCAAATATGTACGTTTTTTGTCTTCATTCGTTGAAATAAATTATTTCAGTATTTTTTTCCTAATTAACTTTTTTTAACCATTTCTAAGGAGATATTTTATGAAAAACGCATTTACCAAACTCAGCCTTGTAACAATCATTTTTGTTGCAGTTCTTATTGTTGATTTGTTTGCTCTGCCCAATAAAGTGAACAATTACACCTGTTCGTTACCTGATGATATCAGGAAAACAATCCTTATTGACAGTGACAACAACGGAGTTTACGACGTTTATGAAGTCGAATGGTGCGAAGACAATGAAGTAAACGATTATCCCATACAAGCTACTATCGGCGTTGATCAGGTATTCATTTTTGACGAGTGGTTGAATTCAACAACCAGAAAAAATAAAAAGAAAAAAACATTCGCAGAAATCTATACCAACAGAATTACAGGAATTGATATGTATAAGTTCGAAAAATACGAAGGTATTGACACAGTGTTTTTCTCTGCAATCACACCAAGAAAATCGGATGATTTGATGAATGGCGCAGGCTCATTTGAAATTTTGCCCAACCCAGCAAAATCAGATGTTAGAGTTTATTTTAGCCTTTCCTCTTCCAATCAGGTTGTCATAAACCTATTCAATAGCGAGGGTGTCAAAGTTGCTAATTTAATTGATGAAAACAGACCAAAAGGAGATTTTGATATAAGAATAAATACCAACGATTTGCCCAGCGGAGTTTATTTTGTTCAGGGAATGATAGGACATAATGCAATCTCGAAAAAGCTATCAATTATTAAATAAGTTATAATTTAAAAATTTAAGATTATGTTTTTTGGGGAGAATTCGCTTCGGTGGGGGCGAATTCTTCCAAAATTATTAGGATAGAAATAAAACAAGATAAAATTTTAAGTTCGAAATCCCCAAAATATATTCGATAAATCAATTTTTCCAAGCTTTGTTCTGGAGTATTTGAGTTTTATTTGCTCCATTGCGAGTGAAAATTCAGTTGATTTTATACCGAAATCGGATGAATACCATGCTTCGAGAAAAGCTGCAACTTGATCTGCTGCTTTTATTAAAGAACCATCGTAGGGTGAAAACTTGTCGTGATTATAATTTCTGTTAATTTCATCTGTTGTCAATTTCTTATTTAGTTCTTTCCCTTTGATTTTATTTTTAAATTCGTCCATTATAAAGAACTTTAATTCATCAACCCAATGAGTTCCAACCAAAGGAAAAATCTCCTTTTCGGCTAACTCATTTCCAATTTCAAGAATTAATTTATTAAATTCTTCCGATGATTCTTTTACGGGTGATATTATGTCACGAGTAACTGCTTCGGTTAGGTCATGCAACAAACCACCAAAAAAATTATTATAGAGCCTTTGCGGGCAGGCATCATTCTCGAGAGAGAAGAAATAACTCAGAGTGGCAACAAACATTGAATGACCGAGGACAGAAGTTTTGGGTACCCTTGGGATCTGGGACCATCGGGTTTGAAATCTTAATTGACCAAAGAGATCCACGAAGTCTGAAATTTTCTGACGAGTAATTAATTCTCTCATACCAACTAAATCCATATAATTATTTAGATCGTTCAATAAACTTCGTTCTATTTCCATGATTTGGTAACCCAGAGGATTAACATTTTTGATTATTAGAAATTCCCAGTAGCTAGAATATTTATGTGATGCATCAAGAATTTTCTGACTTCTTTCATCAATTTCAGTCTTTTCGAACAAATAATCATGAAAATCTTGTTGTAGCTTCTTGTGGTTTATTTTACCTGCAATTTGATCATATACCCATTTGTTTAATTTATTAAAAATTGTTTTGTTTTCTTGTTTTATAAGGTAATAAATAGGAGATTTTATGTCAGATATTACAATTCTTCGCAAAAGCTCAAAAACCCCATGCTTTATTACCATAGTCCAATTGATATTATAACCATTGTCTTCCTCATATTTGCCAAGACAGTAAGCAATAAACATTTTATGAGCATGCTTATCAATTTCAATTAAGTCAACTGGTCTTATTTTGTCATTCCAACGGTGAACTGTGAAGCCCCGAAATAGTTCATTTAAAAGCTCAATAGTAATAATCATTAATTTTTCATCTATTTTTAATAATAATAAGATTCAACTTAATAATAAAAAATGATTTTATAAAAAGCACTAATGTTAAGATTCAAATTAAAGAAGGAGAAAAAATATTAATATAGTTTTAACAATACCTTAGTAATTAATTTATTGAATACAAATTATTTATCGATAATTTGAACTGCATAAAACAGAGAAATTGATTAATTTAGTTTGTAATTTTGCTTTTGTCTAAAATTAAAAAAAAATGAAATTCTTAGTCAAGATAACGTTGATTATATTATCTCTGTTAATTTTCAGTAGTTTCCGAGCTTCTGAAAAGATTATCATCAAGGGGTCAGATACGATGGTTTTTTTATCACAGAGGTGGGCTGAAAAATTTATGCAAAATAATCCAAATGTTTCCATACAGGTTTCAGGAGGTGGATCCGGGAGTGGAATTAGTGCTTTAATCAATGGTACAACAGATATTTGTAATTCATCAAGACCCATCAAGACCAATGAAGTGAAAAAACTTTTGGAGAGATATGGAACAACTGGAGTTGAAGTAAACTGTGCAATTGATGGGATTATAATTTATATAAATAAGAAGAACACTGTTGATAATCTTACTTTAAGTCAATTAAAAGATATTTATCGTGGAAAAATAACCAACTGGAAATTTGTTGGCGGGAAAAACGCTAGAATTGTTCTCTATTCAAGGGAAAATAATTCCGGAACATATGTATATT
>CALHRB010000153.1 GCA_938038165.1 Candidatus Kapaibacterium sp.
ACTGACATATACAATTCTCGGCGGAGTAATTCTCTTGATAACCTCAATCAGATTCTTTTGCATACCGGCTCTTGGGGGATCAATAATTATTCTGTCAGGTTCAGGAAATTCCTTTAGCTTCGAAAAAACATTCTTTGAATGTAGATCTATAATGCAAAAATTTGCATTCTCAATTCTGTTGATTTCTTTATTCACATTAGCATCCCGAATACTACTCTCGGAAAGCTCAAAGCCAAAAATCTCCTTCACCTTTTCTGAGGAAGGCAGAGTAATCGAACCTGCTCCGCAGTACAAATCCCAAACAATATTATTCAGATTTAAATCTGCAGAATTTATTATATGATTAATAAAAAGGTTCAGTTGGTAACTATTTGTCTGAAAGAATGAATAAGGTGATATTCTGAATTTGATGCCATTAATCTCTTCAATCAGATAATCTTTTCCTTTTATAATATTATAATCACCATAAAAGACCGGCGAAAAACCTGTGTGAGTTGAATGCAAAACAGAAATATTTTCGGGCAGCTCTCCTGGAAAGACATTGTAGAACCAGTTGAGGAATTTCCTATCAACTTCTTCTTTGACTGCATCTGTCAGCAGTATTATCATCAATTCAGAAGAAAATAATGATGACCTAATTATCAGATTCCTCAAAAAACCTGTATGAAATTTCAGATTATATGCCTTGACTCCCAATTCAATAGATTTGTTCCGAATTAATGCAAGAATTATATTCCCTAATTCGGGCTGAATATGACATTGCCGAATGTCAAGTATTTTATCGAATCGTCCTGAAAGATGAAGCCCGAGGGCAAAATTTTTGTTTGTTAACTCGAAACCGGTTTGAATTTCATTATCAGTAAGCCACCTTGTATCACCAAAAGAAAATTCCATTTTATTGCGATAGAAAAACTGTTTATCGGAAGGAATCGTCTCATTATAAGTCTCGGCATTTAATCCGGCAATCCTTTGGAACGAGTCAATAACGTGCTGTCTCTTCCAGTATATTTGTTGACTGTAATCCATATTCTGCCATGAGCAACCTCCGCAGACACCGAAATGAACGCAAACGGGTTCTATCCTGTATGCCGAAGGTGCAATAATTTCTTCAATGACAGCTTCGCAATGTTTTTTCTTCTTTCTTAAAATTCTTGCTTTAACAATGTCCCCTGGAACTGCTCCTTTAACGAAATAAACCAGATTATCCTGCCTTGCCACTCCCGCGCCTGTAAAAGCTGCTGATTCTATTTTCAATTCAACAAGCTTGATTGCGGTGTTGCGTGACATAACAAACAGAAAGCAATATAAATTATTGATTTCGAAGAATTTTGTTTAATGAATTGAAGATTGTTAAAGGTCTGATATAATCCATACAGAAATAATCAGGATTTTTGCAATTTTGGCTGAAATAGCATTTGCATTCTTTTTCGGGTTGAATTATTTCACCCCTTCCGTAAAGTTCAAATTCATAGGGATTGAAAATATTATTCATCAAAATCAAAGGCTTTTTCAAACCAATTGCTATGTGCATAGCCATTGTAACAGCCGAAACTACAGCATCACACTGATTGACCAGCGAGATAAATTTTTGTAATGAAAAATGACCGGCATAATAAGCATCGGATTGTTCTGACAGGTATTTATTGTTATTATCTTCCTGAGAGCCGCCCAAAAGCAATGGGAAATAACCATTGTCTTTGAGTAAATTAATCAGTTCAATCCAATTCTCGTTTTTCCAGAGTCTCGAAATCCACCTCTCACCGCAACCAGTATTAAGACCAACAATTTTTTTGCCTTCGTTGGGAATAGCCCACTTTATATTTTCATCACAATCGAGTATATACTCTTCTCCTTGGAACTTCCAACCGCAGATTTCAAAAATTTCTTCCAGATATGATTTTTTATTCTTTTGGCTAAAATCATCAAAAATACCTGTCAGGAATTTATGTTCGGCAAGTTCATTTATTGGAGCTGATTTACCATTCAGTAAAGTAAACCCAAATTTTTCTTCTGCTTTTAATAGCGATGTCAATGCACCTGCTTGTGGGTCTTTGTCAAGATTTATTATTTTAAAAAAATTTGTGGCTTGAAAAATAGTAATAGTTTCAGCATCATATTTGAACTTTCTATCAACTTCCAAAGGAAGAATGTCTGGTGTATAAGAAAGCCACCAAATTAAAGCGTTTGGATGTTCTTTAATGATTTTATGTATCAGTGGGGTTGTTCTTATAACGTCACCGATAGCACCAAGCTTAATAATCAGTATAATTTTGTCTTTTGACAGATAATATTGACAATCACTGCAGTGAACACCTTTTTCTTTGTGGGGCTTGCAGGGTATGTGTCCCTTGAAATGCGAACAGTCGCTCTTGTAGATAAAATCATTGGCATTCTGCATCAGCTCAAAGCCTATATTGAATCAACAAAGCAAAATGTAGATTAAAAACCATAGATTCTTTGGTTTCAAAGTTTGTTAAAGGAGTTAAAAGCTCGCCACGTTTATCATCCCGCCCAATCAAATTCATAATCCCATAAGCTGCACTGAAATTAACGAACCAAGGGTCAACAACCTCCCCCTGAAAACCAAGTCTAACCACAGCTCCTAATCTCGTTGCGGCATCTTTGGTTTTTGATTCGTAAATAAAGGAAGAATCCAGTGCGTGATAATAAAACCTTCGATAAAAAACACCTTCCTGAACGAATGAAGCCCGGGCTTCTATTCCGGCATAGGCTTTAACATTGGCTAAAGGGAATTTCATAAACTGATACAAAAAACCGGTATAAAAAGTCGGAACAGATATCGAATGCCTCAGATAAACAGTCAATTGGGTTGCAGCAGGTATTCTTTCGAGTGCATTAAAATATACATATTCAAAGCCAAGTGGAACTATAAATTTATTCTCATCATCCAAACCAACATTAACTTGAAAACTAAAACAAGCCTGTGGTGTTTTGAAGCTCCCTCCGTAAATCGGTTCCTTGGTTGTATCCCTCTCAATAATTGATTTGGCGCCAGGATTATCACCGAGGATGCTTATCGTAGAGATACCACTTGTAACACTTAAATTCTTGAATTGAGAAAACAAGCTATAATTGATAAAAAACACAGAAAAAATCAATATTGTCAGTCTTAAAATTTTAATCATAACTATCCGCAAGAATTTATAATCTTTCTTTTATCTTATAATTTACTTTCTCAAACATATTTTTGGCTATCAGTTCTCCTAACAATCCAAGGGATATAAGTTGAACGCCCACAATTATCAAAGCAATTCCGAACAAAGCAAGCGGGCGATTACTAAGGTAAGTCCGTCCTATAAGCCAATCTATCAATAAATAAAAATCAATGACGAAGCCAGCAAGGGCAAATATTCCACCTAATGTCCCAAAAAAATGCAGCGGTCTTTTCAAAAATCTTGTTGTGAACATAACTGTGAGCAAATCCAGAAAACCCTTTAAGAATCGGGAAATCCCAAATTTTGTCTTGCCGTATTTTCTTGGGTGATGTTGGACAGGAATTTCGGTTACCTTGTATCCTTCCCAATGAGCAAGAGCTGGTATATACCTGTGCATTTCGCCATAAACTTGCAGGTCTTTGACGAGTTCTTGCCTGTAGGCTTTTAATCCACAATTAAAATCATGCAGTTTTACGCCGCTGAACAAAGATGTAACAAAGTTGAAAAATTTAGAGGGAATTGTTTTAGTAATTGGGTCATATCTTTTCTTTTTCCAGCCAGAAACCAAATCATACCCTTCACGAATTTTATTTATAAGATTTGGAATCTCATCGGGGTCATCTTGCAAATCAGCATCCATAGTTATAATAATCTTGCCTCTTGCATTTTGAAAGCCTACGGAAAGAGCCGCTGATTTACCATAATTACGCCTGAATCGTATTGCTCTGACTCTTTGATTTCTTGCTCTGATTTGCTTTATTACTGAATAAGAGTCGTCGGTTGAACCATCATCAACGAAAATAATTTCGTATCTCCTGCCAGTGATTTTTCCGAGAACTTGCTCAAGATGAAGTACCAACTCTGGTAATGATTCCTCTTCGTTCAACAGAGGTACTATTACCGATACCAAAATATCATTCTGATTTTGTTTTCTTTCGGTATCTTTTTGTTGAGGTGTTTTTTGAAGATTTTGATTTTTACTTTTCTGGTTTGATTCGTTATGCTTAAGATTTGTTGGTTTTTTCTTTTTGCCAGTTTGAATATTAGAATGAGTAACACTTTCCTGATTACTTGAATTCTGAAAATCTGAACTTTTAGAACCCTTGCGGGACGAATCCTCTGACTGTTTTAATTCATTATCAGTTCTGTCTTTATTATCAATTCCCAATAATCTCTCCCTTAATTAAGAAAGTTAGAAACGTGTTTCTGATGTTTTAATTATAAAATTATCTGATATCAAATTTTTATTATTGTTTTGAAAATTGTCTTGCTATTGAAATAATTTAATCTTATGAAATAAACCCCTTTTGCCAGAAAACTGAGATCAATGACTGCTCTGTTATTTTTGATATCTCTGGAGCTTATTTCACTTCCTAAATTGTTATATATAGTTAACTCTTCAATGTTTTCTTTTGCAGATATATATATTTTATCTGTTGC
>CALHRB010000154.1 GCA_938038165.1 Candidatus Kapaibacterium sp.
CAACAAATAACAAGTAATTGTTTTTGGGGATAACTTTATCGCTTATTTCTGTTTTGGGAATTTTCTGGTTTGGTTCTGAAAAAAACTTCTTTTGATATGTTAAAAGGTATAAATATATTGCCAAAAATCCAAAGAAAGCGCTGAGCAAGCCTCTAAGCTCAGAAATCCAAACAACTGATTCAATTTGTATCGGATGAATGGAAAACAACAAAGATCCAAACAGGGCGAGCAACTGCTCCTTGAAAATTAACCTTAAAATGAAGAATATCAAAAGACTATTGAGAATATGTATTAGAATATTGAACAGATGAAAAACTGCGGGATTGAATTCGCTTCCAGAAAAAAATGACAATATTGCCCAAAAAAAGTAAGTTACCGGGATAAACATCTCGTTACTTTTAGGTTGAAAAAATAATAATACATTCATAAAAGGATTTTGCAAAGGGAAATGATTTTGATTTATGTATAAGGGCAAATCATCCCAAACAAAATTGAAATTAGTGGACTGAAAAAAAACTATTAACGGTAAAACGATAAGACATAAAATTGCAATTTTAAATATTTTGCTCTCATCGGGAACTTGTTTTTTCTTCTTCATAATTTCTATTAATTATTCAGTTTTATTAAATTTAATTTTATGATTCATTCAAAGTTAAAAATTTAAGTATTTAATAATCTTAAAAAAAATAATCTTAATTTAGGTAAAAAGTTAAAACTTTCATATTAAATAACAAGACTGTTTAATAATGCTTTAGAATGAGACGATAATAAAATTTACTATGAATAGAACAATAATATTAATAGCGTTTTATTTTTTGAGTTTGAACTTAATTGAAGCTCAGAAATTGAGTGTTTTTAGGATAAACACCGATAAATTCCCGGTTTTAACTGCTGACATATTTGTTTCAGATAAATCAGGAAAGCTGATTAAAGGATTAAGTTCAAATTCATTCACTGTTTATGAAAATGGCAAAAAGAGAAAAATTATTTCCTTGGATTGTCGCACCGATAAGGAACCTGAATCAATTTCATCTGTTTTAACTTTTGACATATCGGGCTCAATGAATTCTGGTGCCCCAAATATTGACTTGGTTAAAGCCGCAGGAAAAATTTGGATTAATTCTATGCCATTGGGAAAATCTGAATGCGGCATAACGAGTTTCAATCAGTTTAGTTTTATTAATCAGGATTTTACAACCGACAAAGATTTACTTTTAAAAACAATTGACAACTTCACGCCAAGGGGGGGCACTGATTATAACGAGGCTTTCCTCAATTCATTAACTGGAAACATCAGTCTGGCTAAGAAAGGAAAAGCTAAAAGAGTTATTGTTTTTCTTACTGATGGATTGTCGAACACTCAAACACAGGAAGCCGAAATAATTAAACAAGCAAAGGAAAACAATATCATAATATTTTGCATTGCTGTTGGAATGAGGATTCCTAAGACTTTGAAGTACATCGCTGAAAGCACGGGCGGAACATGGTTCGAGAAAGTTGCTACCCAAAACGAAATAGAAGCTATTTATTTGAATTTGCTCGAAAAATCTCAGGGTGGCAAACCTTGTGAACTCAGCTGGGAAAGCGAAACAGATTGCGATTCACTTAGAAATGTTCGAATTAGTCTGATTGACCCTGATATTTCAGAATACTATTGGTATAATTTGGGTACATCATTTGTGCCAAGACTTGATATTACGCCTCAATTGTTAAGCTTCGGCATAGTTCAGCCAAAAGAGACAGCATTTAAGGAATTCACAATCAAAGCAATAAATCAAAAAGTTGAGATAACAGGTATTAATTTATCCAATCCGGAATTTAAATTAGAAACACAAATTATTTACCCACTGGTATTGAACAGCGGACAGTCTGTTAAACTCAGAATATCGTTCCAACCCGAAGATACATTGTTCAAATCACTGAAGATTACGATTTCATCTAATGCATGCAATGAGAATTATATATTTATTAATGCTGGTGCAAAAAAAGAAGATAACAAATATGAATTAGTTGTCATCCACCCAAATGGTGGCGAAAGAATTAAAGCCGGCAACAAAGAAAAACTTATTTGGGGGGGGGTTCCAACAGAACAGCCTGTTGATTTATTTTACTCAATAAACAATGGCTTTGACTGGGCAAAGATTGGAAACAATTTAACCGGAAATGAGTATTTATGGCAAGTTCCCGATACTATAAGTGAGGAATGCATTTTGCGTGTCAGCATTGCCTCGAATGCCGATGAATTCATAAAACTAACCGGACATAATTCAAAAATAAACTCAATAGAGTGGGGCAATGATTATAATACATTACTATCTGGGGGCTCTGACAATAAAACTGCTGTTTGGAATATTAATCAAAAGAGAAAAATATTTGAATTATCCGGTCATAATGGTAGCATTAATTCAATTTCAATTAATAAAAACAATTTAGTGGCAACATCAAGCGACGACGGAACAATCAAAATATGGGACTTAAATAATCAATCATTGAACAGAACACTTTATGGGCATGCTAATAAAGTTAGCGTTGCAAAATGGCTTGCCTCAAATAACATCCTCTTTAGTGGTAGTTATGATAGTGATATCAGAATCTGGAATATTGCATTAGGTCAATCAGGCAAACCGCTTGAAAATCATTCAGGTCCTGTTTTTGCAGGAGATTGCAATCCTGACGGCTTTTTAGTTGTAACGGGTGGGGCAGAAAAAAAACTAATTTTTTGGGACGTTAAAACAAATAGTTTTTTAACCGAAATAAACATTGGTAAAGATTCCATTATTTCAATTGATTGGAATAAAAAAGGCAACTTGATAGCTTGCGGCTTTAATGACGGTATGGTGAAAATATATGATGCTGATACGCAAAAAGAATTAAATGCGATGAAAGCTCATCAAAATAGAATAAAAAGTCTGGAATTCAGCCCCGACAGCAGATATATTGCAACTTCCTCAGAAGACAGAACAATAAGAATTTGGGATAGTAAAAATTTTGGGTTTGTCAAAGAACTCAGAGGTCATAAGGAAAGCGTGAATTGCGTAAGATGGAGAAATGACGGTTTAAAAATAGCAAGTTCTTCAGATGATTCAACGGTGATTATATGGGATTTTCTTGCTAATTCTGATATTTCGGATTCACTTTGGGCTATCACAAAACCGGATATTTCTTGTGTTGATATTAATCTTGGCGAGGAGTATGTCGGAAAATATAAAGATTCTGTGATTAATAACTATATATTTAACAACGGAAATGGAGAGGATATAATAAAAAACATCACCATAACGGGCTTTCACTCAGATGAATTCGAAGTTGTATCACCAATTCCTCCTTTCAGTATTGATAAAAATCAAGGGCAATCGGTTGAAATAAGGTTCAAACCAAAAACAGCCGGAGTAAAAACTTCAGAAATTACAATAGTATCAGAGAATAAAACGATTAATCAAAAAATCACTGCTTTAGCCATTACTCCCGAGATTGAGCTTCTGACAAAAATTGTTGATTTTGGGGCTGTTCCTCTGGGAGATAAAAGGGAAAAAATTGAAACTATGTTAAAAAACAAAAGTTCAAAAGCAATTGAAATAAAATCAGCTAAAATAATTGGTCCTGACAAGGAACAATTCAGGATAGTTAACGGTAGTGAGGTATATATTCTGCAACCTGGAGAAACAAGAGAACTAACGCTTGAATTTACACCCAAAAAAACCGGCAAAACAAGCACAGAAATTGAGTTTGAGATATCGAATCTATCCTCGAGTGTTTCTACCTTGCTTTATGGTGAAGGATTAGGACGAGAAGTGAAAATCACCGTTGAAATCAAGGACAAATCGGCAAAATCGGGTGATATTGTGAAAATACCTCTTTATCTGATTGGAGGTAAGGATTTAACAAGATTGGGAATAACAAATGTTGTTACAACTATTAAGCTCAATCCGACTATTCTTTTGCCGCTTCAACCTTTACCTTTTGGTCTTATAAAAGAAGGTATAAGAAATATCGAAGTTAATATACCTGTTACAGATAATGATACAGTTATTTATTACTTAAATTTTCTTGCTACTTGGGGTAATGCCGAAGAGACAGAAATAATTCCCGAAAAGACATATTCAATAGGGCATGACATTTCTATAACAGAGATTGGAGGTAAATTCAGACTTGAAGACATTTGCTTTGCTGGAGGACCAAGATTATACATAGACACGAGCTTGTTTTATCTATCAGAGATAATGCCAAACCCAGTTAGCGACAATATAAATTTTACTTACAGAAT
>CALHRB010000155.1 GCA_938038165.1 Candidatus Kapaibacterium sp.
AAATCATCCTCATTTTGATATAAACTCTCAAGATTTTCAAGGATATCTCTCTTGTTGAAAAGCTCTTCAATAATAGATTGCACTCTGTATCTTCCTAACTCTCTGAATAAATTTTTTGCTTTGATTCTTTTGCTATCATCATTAGATTCGAGCCATTGCTCAAATGTGGTGAACATTGCATTTTGCCTGATTGTCAGTAATTCAGAGTTAGATAGTTCGAAAAAAAAGGGTGAAATACCAGCCTCGATAGGAAAATCCCTCAAAATTGAACCGCAAAAGCTGTGAATGGTTGAAATCCTTGCATAAGTCAGAGATTCCCGAATTTTTCTCAGTTTTTTTAATTTCGAAAAATCTGTCTCCTCGTATATAAATCTTTCGAGCTTTTCAACAACCCTGGTAAGCATTTCCGATGCGGCTTTTTTTGTAAATGTTATAGCTACAACTTTTCGTGGGTCAACTTTAAGTTTCGTGTCCAAAATGATACTAAGAAATTTTTCGACTAAAACTGTTGTTTTGCCTGAACCGGCATTTGCGGTAACACACATATTACGGTCAAGCGATAATGCTATTGATTGTTCGCGTGTATATTTTGCCATAAAATTGCAATAAACAAATGCAAAGGAAAAGAAATTTACATAAAAAATTTTTAAAATTCATAAAAAATTATTAAATTGCAAATCCTAAAATCGCGGGGTGGAGCAAATGGAAGCTCGTCGGGCTCATAACCCGAAGGCTACAGGTTCAAGTCCTGTCCCCGCTACTATTAAATCAAGCTTTAAAGCCACGTAATCTTTATTCTTACGTGGCTTTTTTTTCTTTAATAAATTTAACTTTCTCTTATTTTTATTTTTGAATTTTTATTATTAAATTAAAAAAAAATTTTTAATACTTAAAAGTAATTTATGCTAAAATATATATTAATAGCTCTTGCTATTGCTGTTATCATAATTGGTGGTGTTTTTTTTCTCCTGTTTAAAGCTACTTCTGGATTGACAGAAACGGCAGACAATTTCTTTTCTGCTCTTTCTTCAAAAAATTACCAGAAAGCTTATACTTACTTATCAAAAGAATTCCAGGCTAAAACTTCACCTAATGAGCTCCGTGACAGGTTTAACAAGTCAGAGATCAAAAATTACACTTCTGCAAATTGGAACAATCGCTCTTTCGAAAATGATGTAGGTAATTTGGAGGGTGAAATAAAAACCTCCAGCGGCGGGACTATACCCATAAATCTTGGGTTGGTCAAGGAAAATGATGAATGGAAAATAAACTCCATCGACAAGCTCGAAAGCGGCTTTCTCGATAACGATAATAATAAAAAGCCCAAAATTCCCGATCAGATTGAACTGAATCAAATGGCTAAAGAAATTATTATGGCTCTTGGTAATTCAATTAATAATAAGGATTTTTCTGAATTTTATTCAATTATCTCTTACACATGGAATAAGCAGACAAAACCCAAAGAATTACGAAAAGCTTTTGTTAGCTTCGAAGAGAATAATATTAATCTCAACGATTTTGTGAATCAAACAGAACCAATTTTTGACAAAGTGCCTGTCATAGATGAAGATAATCTTTTAGTTTTAAATGGATATTTTCCTCTTCAAGGCATTAAATTGAAATTTTTGATGAAATTCATCTACGAGCACCCCAAATGGAAATTAATTGCAATTAATATAAAAACAGAATAGTTATGTCAAAAAAAGTAGCCTGTTTAATTATTCACGGAATTGGTAAGCAAAAAGAAGATTATGCTGAATCAATCACCTTTGAGTTAAAAAAACAATTTTCATACAGCATCAAAGATAAATCAAAAAACCCCGAAAAAGAACTTATCATTGAGCCAGTTCTTTGGTCAAATGTGTTTCAAAATGCCGAAGATGAGCTGTGGGAAAGATTGAAAAAAGGCGGTTCTCTCGATTATCGCAACCTTAGACGGTTAATGATTGATTTTGCTGCCGATGCAATAGCTTACGTAAAAATTCCAAACGATAGTCATGCTTATGATGCAGTCCATTCTATGTTTGCAAAATCACTCCACAAATTATCACGTTTGGCAGGCGCAGAAGCCCCCCTTTGCATCATCGCTCATAGCCTCGGGACTGTTATTGCAAGCAATTTTATCTATGATTATCAAGCTTCCGATCAAAAACCACACCTTATTCCGGAAGTAGTAAGAAAGCAAAGCACAGATACACCATTGGAACTACTCGAAACACTTTCCTTATTCTATACTTTAGGTAGTCCCATACCAATTTGGGCTCTAAGATATAATAAACCAAAATTCGGTCTCCCTGTTTCAGTACCCTCACCAAAACTAAAAAACCACCATCCGAAATTAAAAGGCGAATGGATTAATTTTTATGACAGGGACGATATAATCGGGTTCCCTCTAAAAACAATAAACGAAGAATATAACAAAGCTGTTACTGCTGACCGGGAAATAAATGTCGGCGACATTTTCAGCAGCTGGAACCCTGCTGCTCATCTGGGTTATTGGAGCGACTCAAATGTAATTATTCCTATAGCCCAATCCCTGGCAAACGTATGGATTCAAATTAATTCATAGATTTTTTCTTAAAAAAAGACCGATTGCTATTCCTAACAATATTTTAGAATGGATAATGTTGCGACAACAAAATCCCAAAAAAACAATTTTTATTTTAATGATTTAATTGTTTTAGGATTTTAGCAGGAACTCCACCCACAAGAGTATAAGGAGGGACATCTTTCGAAACTACAGCTCCAGCTGCAACAACAGCCCCTTCTCCGATCTCCACTCCCGGCAAAATAATAGCACCGGCGCCAACGTAAGAACCTTTCCTTAGGGTAACTCCCGATACAGTGCAGTCATCTTTGCTTCCACTTGTGCCGGATAGTCCCTTTGCATCGTCATGGCAAATAATCATTACTCGGAATGATATTACAACGTCATCTTCGAAGGTGATTAGTTCTGGGAAAGATGAATCAAGCATACAATCAAGCCCAATGAAACAACCCTCACCGATTTTAACTCCCATTAACCTGTATAAATTCAGTCGAAGTCCGCTGGGTATAGTAAATCTGGTTATAATATCAAGTAACTTAATAAAAAAGCGGGAAATAATGTTCCTGCTTCTTTTCATGATATATTCGGACTTGGAATATCTTTCGTGCATCAATGAATTCCTTTTGCTAACTTCAGAAACTCATCATAATCTCTGATATAATCTTTCTCGTTATAGATTTGTGAGGCAAGAACCAGACAAAGTGAATTGGAGGAAAAATTTTCCAAATGCCTCCAAATCATCTTCGGAACATAAAGACCAAAGTAGGAGCGGTTCATTTGAAAGGTTTTCTTTTCAAAACCATTGTCCAAAACAACATCGAAGCTACCAGAAAGGGCAATAATCAATTCCTCGTTTTCGAAATAAGCGTGACCACCACGAAATTCGCCACCCGGAACATCATAAACCCAATAAGTCCTTTCTATCTTGAATGGAATTTGATTATTCGACTCGATAAAAGTTAGATTCCCCCGTGGATCAAGAATCTTCGGAAGGGTAATAATTTCGCCGATTGGTCTCTGTTCTGACATATTAGTGTTTCTTTCTGTTATTAATTTCATTAATAACGTTTTCCCAATTATCGAAAGATATGGCTCTGTCATCAATCCAAACATCACCAATTGGCTTACCCAGAACTAATTGATTATATTTAACTCCGTGACTTTTTAACCAATGAGTTGTCATTTCGAATTCCATCCAGCTTCTGGAAGAGTATATAATAATAATATGACCTTCATCATATAATTTATTTATATTCTCAATAGCACCATCGAGTGGCTTTGCTAAGCTTCTACTGTAAGTTTTTTCTTCAGTGCAGATGGTCCCGTCTAAATCAATTATTATTTGCATAGATAAAAGTCTCCCTAAATGAACGAGCCATAACCAGATTTTCTTTCCAATTA
>CALHRB010000156.1 GCA_938038165.1 Candidatus Kapaibacterium sp.
TGAAGACCGAAAATTCATATATGATTCCGTGAAAATTGTTTTGCTTGTGTTACTGATTCCACTTGCTAATTCATTTCTTCCCAAACCACCAGAAGAAGAACTTAGCTCAATGCCAAATTTATTATCACTTATATACAGCGAAATATTTTCAATATTCATTATTATTTCGGGTTTCTTTATCCTTTCAAACATATTCAAGTGGTTAATCATATGGAGACACAAAAGAAGCAAATTCCATCATACTTTGATATTAACTGCATCATTTTTTATTTTTTTAATTGATATCTACCAAACAATTTTTGTTTCAAAAAATGAAAATTCCTATTCCTTCTTAACCATTGTAAACGGTTTTATATTTGCTTTTGCAATGCTGATTACATTTATAACTACAAAGAAAAAAAACTGGATTGCTTCCCTGCCTAAACGAGATAAATGGAAAATATTAGGCGTTTCTATCGCCGGAATTGTATTGTCCATTATCGCTATCAATTTAATGGATAAGGACGAAAATATTTTGACAAAAAGCTTTGTTATCTTCTATTCAGCTAATATTGTTCTTATAATACCTCTTGCATTAATTATTGCATATTTTTCAAGAATAGCTATAGCTGTAATATTAACTTTTCCAACATCAAAAATTGTTGAACAAAGAACTTATGAACTTAGCTCACTGACTTATTTAAATAGACTCGTAGCAAATTTTATTGAGTTCGAAAAGTTAATTGATACTATAACTAGTTTAGCGATTAAAGTTTGTAATGCTTCAGGCTCGTGGATAGAACTTTATGATTTAAACGGTATTACAACAATAGCTTCCTACAAAATGATTAAACCTGAAATAATTACCGACCTACATAAAAAACAAGGACTTGTTGAGTTTTTCAAAAGCATTGACGAAACCACAATTATTGAGTCGATTGATGAAAAGATATATGAAATTCCTGTATTGACTAATATTAATTTTGCTAAGTCAATAATAATTACTCCATTAAATAGAGGTAATGACAGAATTGGAACTTTAGTTGTTTTCAAAATAAATGAATATGATTTTGAACAAGAAGAATTAATTCTGATGAAAGCTTTCAGTGATAACGTTAGTATTGCATTAGAAAATTTGAGATTACTTGAAGAGTCGATTTTAAAGGAAAGATATAGACAGGAATTACTAATTGCCAGGAATATAGAGCAAAAGCTAATACCCTCAGTTTTACCTCAGATTCCGAATTTTTCGATAGCTGGCTCTATGATACCGGCAGAAGAAGTTGGAGGTGATTATTATGACATTGTTCGTTTAGGTAATGGCAATCCTTGTATTTTAGTAGGTGATGTTTCTGGGAAAGGTATGAGTGCAGCTTTTTATATGGCTCTGCTAAAAGGGGTTGTATTGGGTATTTCAAACGAAAGCTACTCGGCTAAAGATCTTTTGTGCAAACTCAACTCAATTTTATACAAGAATATGGAAAAATCAATGTTCATAACTTTGTATTCTGTAACAATTGATAATAACAATGGTTGCTTGACCTTTTGTCGGGCAGGTCATATGCCAGCATTATTAAAAACTAATAAAATGGTGAAAATGTTAATTCCAAAAGGTTTAGGTATAGGTTTGACCGGTGAAGATATTTTTAATTCAGTAATTGAAGAGGAAACTGTTAAACTTGAAAAAAATGATGTGTGTCTCCTTTTTAGTGATGGATTAAGCGAACTTCAAAGCGAATCAAAAGAAGAATTCGGTATAGAGCGTCTGACAAACACTCTTTTGAAATTTAATGCTAATGATGCTGACTTATTACTCAATTACATAAATTTAGAACTAAAGAATTTTGCCGGCAATGAACCACAGAAAGATGATATGACAATATTTGCATTTATTTTTTTAGGGAGTGATTGATTGATTAATTATAATTTTTCCATAACAATACATTATATTTGCTTAATGTAAATACTTTTATTTGTGAGGAAATAATGTCTGAAAAAAACAAATTTAGTGTATCTATTAGTGAAATCGACGGCATAAAACTGCTTTATTTAAGTGGGTTTCTTGATGCTCACACAGCACCTCTGCTTGAAAATAAAATTAGCGAGATAATTAGAGCTGGGGAAAATAAAATTTTAGTTAATTTTAAGGATTTAGATTATATATCGAGCGCCGGTTTGGGTGTTTTTATGGCTTTTATTGAAGAGCTACGTCAATCTGGTGGTGATATCAAGATGGCTGAAATGAAACCTAGAGTTTTCACAATCTTTGACTTGCTTGGCTTTCCTTTACTCTTTGATATCGAAAAAACCGAGCAAGATGCTTTCTTAAAATTTAAATCTTCTATTTGAATATTTTTTTAAAATGCAAAAAAAAAACAGACATAATAATGCAAGTGACTTTGTTTTTTCAGCAGATTTTAAAAATCTTGAAAAAATTAGGAGCCTCATAAAACATCACGCTTTTAAATCCGGTTTTAATGAACGTGATTCAGATAAAATAGCTCTTGCGGTTGATGAAGCTTGCACTAATTTGATTCGCTACTCTTTTAATATGGACAATAATCAAAAAATAAAAATTAGTATTGATAAGGATGATAAGTTTTTTATTGTAAATATTTTTGATTCCGGCAAACCATTTAATCCTCTAAATATTCCAAAACCAAACATCAAAGAATATTTATTAAAATATAAAAAAGGTGGTCTTGGAATCTTTATTATCCGTTCTGTTATGGACGAAATTGAATATGTTCCTTCAAACAACAGAAATCCTCAAAACACCCTTATCCTAAAAAAACTTTTAGCTTAGATTATTAATTATTTATTAGATTTGTTTTTTTTAATAATAATATTTTCATTAAAGTGAAGGCATTAATCTTAATTTCAGGAATTATTCTTGGTCTTATTTTGGGTTTATCTCCAGGCATTCTAAAACCAAAGCCATTTATTTGGAAAATAATAACTGTAATATTAGTTACTTTTACCATTTTGTTGTCTTTTATACCCCCTATTGGAGCCGATATCGAAACAGCTTCTTTCATTCTTGATGCAAAGCCTAATCATCAACTTAATATCAAAGGCACAATTACAAATATTATTGTTGGACAAGACGGTAAATTGATTTTTATAACAGACAACTATGGAAAAAAAGCAGAAATTACTTTCGAAAATACTCAAATTGATAGACTGATAAAAAATGAAGATTTTGTTGTTCTGGCAGTATCCAAAGGTTTCTCTCACAATAAATTTAATCTTCTAAGGATTGTATCAGTAAATCCATGGCTTACCTTACCCTATGTACCCAAACTCGAAGAACAAATCAGGATTCTCAATTTTCATGTTCCTATGGCTTGGATATCTGTTTTAGCTTATTTGCTTGCAATGATTTTCTCTATAAAATATCTAAAAACAAAAGATTTCAACAATGATGTATTAGCCGCTTCATCTGCTGCAATAGGGACATTATTTGCAATATTAGCCACGACAACCGGAATGATTTGGGCAAAGTTCAATTGGGGCTCATTTTGGAATTGGGATCCAAGAGAAACTTCAATATTCATATTATTATTGATTTACGGAGCTTACTTTGCTCTTCGGTCTGCTATTGACAATCCTGAATTAAAAGCACGTTTGAGTTCTGTTTACTCAATTATCGCTTTTATAACAGTTCCTTTTTTGGTCTTTATTCTGCCAAGGCTTGTTGATAGTCTTCATCCCGGATCAGCAAACGATGATACTGCGGGACCAATATTAAGCACTAAGGAAGGAACATTAAACATTTTTCAACAAATTACTTTCAGTTTAGGCTTTGCTTCATTTACTGCGATTTTTTTCTGGATGTTTAATATTTGGTCGAGAATTGCGTTGATTATACACAAAAAGGTGTAGTTTCTTAATCTGAATACTAAATTTTTTTTATAATTAGAACGTCTTAATTTTTTGGAAGTTTATGCAAGAGTTTTTAGAAAATAATTCGCTTTATGTTGTTCTTGGTATCGTCTTGATGATTTGGACAGGTATAATCGTTTTCTTTTTTACTGTTGATAGAAGACTTAAAAATCTTGAAATCAAACTTAATACAGAAAATTCAGATAAATTAGATTAACATTAGAATGAGTATTATATGAAATTAAGATATATTATAGGTATAATCATTGCGATAATATTTATCATTATTGCAGTTTTTTCCTCAAGTTTCAGTTCAATAGAATATTCCAACTTTACCCCAGCTAAGTTAAATTCAAAAAAAGTTCAGGTCAAAGGGACGTGGGTCAAAGATATGCCTTCTAATTACGACCCTTCATCCAACACTTTCTCTTTCTATATGAAAGATTATGAAGAAAAGATTTCAAAAGTTGTTTACAAAGGAGGTAAACCAAACAACTTTGAAATAGCTACTCATATCGTCATTAAAGGGAAATTTGTTGGCGATGAATTTTCAGCCTCTGAAATCCTCACTAAATGTCCTTCAAAATATGAAGGAAAAGTTGATGATTTAAAAAAACAACAAAACATCTGATTTTAAACTCATAAACAGGACTAATCATGTTTGGGAAAATACTGGTTTATTTTTTATTTGGTTTATCTTTTTTATCCGCCTTATTATACATAATTGCTGAAATAAAAAAAAGCAAACAGATCTCTATTTTTGCAAGATCTGTCTATTTCACCATTATTGTGGCCATTCTAACGGTATCAGGTTATTTTTTGTATAATATTATTAATCATAATTTTCAATTCACTTATATATGGAGCTATTCCTCCACCAATTTACCTCTCCACCTATTGATATCTTCATTTTACGCTGGTCAGGAAGGTTCATTTCTTCTTTGGGCATTACTTATTGTTCTCATTGGTGGTTTCCTTATCCCCTATTCCAAAAAGCATAATTATGAAGAATTGGTGATGGGTTTATATTCAATTGTTCTGTCTTTTTTGTTTATCATTCTAATTTTCAAAAGTCCGTTTGAGTATGTTTGGGATTCATTTAAAGAAAGCAACATACCCATTGGTTTCACTCCACAGGAAGGAAGGGGTTTGAATCCAATTCTGCAAAATTATTGGATATCAATTCATCCGCCAATCCTATTTATTGGCTATGCCGCTATGACTGTCCCTTATATTTTTGCTATCGCCGGATTAATTAGACGCGATTATCAAAGATGGATAAGGGTAGCTCTTCCCTGGACTCTTTTTGCTTCTGGTATTCTTGGTCTCGGTATTATGTTAGGTGGATTTTGGGCTTATGAAACATTAGGTTGGGGTGGTTATTGGGCTTGGGATCCTGTTGAAAATTCTTCGTTATTACCATGGTTAATTTCTGTTACTATCGTTCACACTATGTTAGTTCAAAAAAGCACTGGTGGTTTAAGAAAAACAAATTTTGTGTTGGCTATCGTAGGTTTCGTTTTAGTCCTTTACGCAACTTATCTCACAAGAAGTGGTGTCCTCGGAGATTCTTCGGTTCACTCTTTTGTTGATCCCGGACAAATTGTTAACACTCTTTTAGTTTCACTACTTCTTCTTTTTTTAGTTATTGGCTTTGGAGTTCTTATATATAGATTTAAAGACATACCCAACAACAAAAGTGTTTCGTATACAAGTTCTAAGGAATTTGCATTATCTCTCGGATCGATTGTGCTTCTTGCCGGAACAATTATTGTCTTGATTGGAACAAGTTTTCCTTTATTTTCTGGATTGATTAGTAGTAGTCAAAATTCCATTGACGCTCAGTTTTACAATGTTTGGATGCTCCCTATTGCAATATTAATTTTGCTTATCAATGCTATATCTATTTACATGAATTGGAGAAATAGCCGATGGGACAATGTTCTTAAAAAGTCTCTGATTTACTTAATTCCATCAATCATAGTTACTGTTATTTTAATTTTCTTTGGTGTTTATAATTTCCAGTATCTTTTGCTTGCTTTTGCATCAATATTCTCTTTATTCATTAACATTGATTATATTGTTAGAAATATAAAATTACAACCCAAAACTCTTGGGGCTTATCTATCTCATCTTGGAATATCATTACTAATGTTGGGAACACTATCTTCCGGTGCCTATTCTCTAACAAAATCTCTGGTCCTTCATCCAGATCAGCCTATTTCAGCCTTTGGTTATAAATTTACTTTAAAAGGAAAAGAACAGATTGAAAAACAATACAGCGATAGGGAAAAATTTCAATATCTAATAAAAGTTGAAAAAGATGGTTCTTCCTCACAAGCTACAGTTAACCCTATAATGTATTGGAGTGCATTTAATGAATTTCAGGCTCCTTTTTTTGAACCTGGCATCAAAAGATATATATCACAAGATTTATATATTTCTCCCGTATCAGTTCAGCATGAAGAATCTCCTTCTGAAATATCTTTAAAAAAAGGTGAATCACTAAAATTACCCTATGATTCCAATACAGTTATTACCTTGCTCAAATATGATATGTCCAGAATGCAATCAGACCCCACTCAAGGTCATTCAATACTCGGTACTATATTAGAAATTAAAGATGGTAAATCGGTTATTATCGACACTGCTTATGCACTTCTGGACATAGAAAAACAAAACTTTTCACCATTGTGGCTTGATATCCCGGGTAAAAATTTGAAAATAGGCTTTGTTAATTTTGTCCCAGGTGATAATTTAGAACAAGCTCAATCAGTATTTGCCTTTACAAGAGAAATTTTCACCGTTGAGGTAACATTAAAACCCTTTATTAATTTTGTTTGGATTGGCGTTATCTTAGTTGTTTTTGGATTTTTCTATTCTATCTCAAGGCATATCAATTACACAAAAACGGCTAAAAACGATATTGAATTATCTGAAATTTCAGATGATGATGACAAAGAAAATGA
>CALHRB010000157.1 GCA_938038165.1 Candidatus Kapaibacterium sp.
CTCTTATATCTTTCCACGTTTTCCAGGTTGTGTCAAATTGTTTTTTGAATTTAAATGAATTTTTTGAGATAAAAGCTTCATAGTCCGAGACAAGTTTTCGCAGCGAATCGAGGTTTATGCCAGACTTCCTTGAGGATTCCACATTCATAGAATACTTAACAACCTGGTTTTTCGATTCCAGCCATTTATTATATACCTCTTTAATCTCTTTGGTCTCGGATATGTCTTTTTTGGTTGTATTTAACAGTAAACCTTTTGTAGCAAGGCAGAAATCATACATTTGACCAGTAACTTCAGGAACTGACTCATAATATTTTAAAACAAACTGATAGAATTGGTCAAGTTTGTTCTTCTGAGTATTCCAGAAAGAAAGCTTTTCGTCTTCTTTCAGAAATGGGAAGTAGCTGTAAATCAAAAGCATCGTTCTCGAAAAAGCCTGACTGTAGTATATATTTGCATATTGGAAATTGCCTGAATTGCTATAAACAGAGGCTAAATCATACAAGGCATCTATTGAATTCGGATGATTTGGACCAAGAGATTTCACATATATGTCTAAAGCCCACGATAAGGAGGGTTCAGCCTCTTGATATCGTCCCATTTTATTATACAAAGACCCTAACATAGAAAGAGAGGCGGCAAATGTTGGGTGCTCGCTTCCTAATTTGAGCTTGATTATATCGGCTGCTTCCCTGAGTAGAGGTTCTGCTTTTTCGAGTTTATTGCTATAAACATACACCCCTGCAAGGTTATTAAGAGAAATAGCATAGTCTGGATGCTCGCTTCCAAATAGCTTTTTGTTCAGCTGAACAACCTCACTCCCCAACTCTTCCGCTCTATCCATTCTGTTAAGATGAAGATTAACCATTGCAAGATTGCTCAATGCAGACAAATACTGCCCGTTTTCGGTTCCGATGCTTTTACCAATTATCTCAGTGGCTTTCTGCAGCAATGGCTCAGCATCACTATATTTACCAAGGTATATATATAATGTTGCTAAGTTATTAACTAATGTTCCATAAGCTGCATCATTCTCTCCGACTTGTATCCTTTTCAAATTCATCGCTTGAACCATATAGGGTTCGGCTTCTGTATAACGACCAAGCATAACATATAGAGTTGCTAAGTTATTCAAAGACGAAGAATAATCTTCGTGAGTCTCTCCGAAGTTTTTTCTGATCACTTCCGCAGTTAGCTTATATAATTTTTCTGCATCCTGATAATTACTCATTCTTTTATAAAGTTTTGCAAGATTTCCAAGCGAATAAACATAATTTATGTTTTTCTCCCCTTCAATCCTTTGCCTGAGCGTGCTGTCTTGTCTGGCATAGACCAGAGCCGATTGATAATTTCCTCCAAGATAATTAACATTGAAGTTAAAAGTCATCATGTCCATATAATTCTTTGACTCTTTGCCCTCCTCCTGACCACAAAAATTAAGAGCCATTTCAGCAAAAGTCCGTGCTTTTTGAAAATCTGCATTCTCAAAATAAAATTGACTGCTGTCCCTCATTTGTGTCCATTTTTGTGCTTGCAAAAAAGTATGAAAACAAAGCAGTAAAGTCAATGTAAAAATAGTTTTAATCATAAGCAAAATTTTTTAAAAACCCTTTTATATAACTCTTAATTGAAAATATTATTGAAAAAAATATCTGCTTCGTAAAATTTGGTCTATAAACAAACGTTTTCGTTGTTACTAAAAATATTTTTAGCTATTATGGAGATTATTTTTTATGAAAACTTATTTCTACCTTGTCATTTTGCTAATTACAGCAAGCAGTGTTCTTGATGCTCAAAAGATATCATTTTATCATCAGCTTGGGAACATTAATGCTTTTAGAAATGGCTATCATATAGCAACTTCTGTCGAAGGAAACAAAGAAATCCCAAATATCTGTGCAGATGGTTCAGTTGCAACATTGATTTTATATACTCAATCGTCGCCAATTTCAAATAATTTCAAATTTCGCATTAAAGAAGATTTGCAAAGTTACCCCGAACAATACGGAAGAATTGAGAACTTACAAATCAAATTAAAAGAGAATTTAGTAGTTGCAAAATATCGCCATCCAATGTTTTTAATTGAAGGAAAAACTGTTGACCAATTCACATTGCAAGTTTATAAACCCGGCAAGGGCAACGAGACGGATACTATTATTTACGAAACTTATATAAATATTTTCAATGCTCCTGTTCTGGCTCTTAACTCGGTCTTCGGTCAACCTGAGTCATACTCACTGCTTCTCCCGGCAATCCGAAAAATGCTCTTTCCTGCCAAATCTCCCAATGGAAAATATCCAAAGGAAGCAAAAGATGGATTGATATTTATCGGAAATTTCGAAGCCAGCTCAGGCAGTCCATTCAAACAAAATGAAAATGTCGTTAAAAGAATGATCAACGCTTCTGTTTTCTCTTTAAGAAAAGCAGGTTTTATCGCCGGAAAGGTTGATTTGATTACCCACGGTGTCTCCGGATTGCTTGCCAGACAATGGATTATAGACAGGAATTACCAGAATAATATAAAAAGACTTATAACGATCAACACTCCTCATTCCGGTACACAGTTGGCTGACCTTATTCTTTCGAAAAATTTCTTTAAAGCAGCCGAATATCCAATAAGAAACCTATCAAATCACGACATTAGCGAAGGCGCAATTGAAAACATAAGCGTAAACTCAAATGTAATAGCCTCTCTCAACAGAAGTAACAGTCCAAACAAAGTTCCATCTCACACGATCAGTGGAGTTGACGAAGTCGGTTCGCTTGATGGTTACTTTGGAATGGCATTGGTTAGTATTGCAGGTATTTTTCAAGGCAAATACCAATACCTTTATGACCGTTGCGAAAATAAAGATCAATACTGGGTCTCCTGGAGAAGAAATAATCAAAAAAAATTCAATGCTCTACTTGCATATTATAATTATATGTTAGAAATGTTAGTTGAATTTGACAACGAACTTGGAGCGATTGTTTCTCCTGAAAAAATATTAAAGGTTATATTCGACTACCAGCCTAATGATGGATTTTCTGTGATACAAAGCCAAAACGGAGGTTTTCAGGAACCTTTTAACTATGTATTCTATAGGATGCCTTATCACAAATCGCTGTTTGATCTTAACTTGTTAGAACATATACCCGGTCTTCTTGCTTCAGGGTTTAATTATAATTTCTCTAATGAGGGATTTCAACCTGAAGTTCTTAATACAAAAAATTTGGAGGAGTTAATCGCTTTTATTGAGGGGCTTCATAGAATTGAAGTTAGCTTTATTGAAAAAAATGATAATCCTCAATCCATTGAAGCATTAGAAAATGAATCTGTCATTATAATGAGCCCCAAAGGTGGCGATTCATTCAAGCCAGGAGAAACTGTTCAGATTGTTGTCAAAGGAACTGATAGTGTTTCTGCTATTTGCGTTAGCGCAATCGCACTCTCTGCTCCTGATAACGGAACATTTTCCAATTATACTAATCAAAAGAATGCAACCTTTAACTATAAAATACCCGATGAAGCTGTCGGACCTGTAAGAATTCTAATTCGGGGGTATTTGCCGCTTGCCGACACAAATCAAACTCCCTACACAAAAGTGGATACTGTTACAATTAATATTGTCCCTCAGGCTACTCTCAAATCAATCGAATTCGATAATGAAGCCATTAATATTGTCGAAGGTGAAAAAAGAGTTCTTAAAGTATTTGGAAATTATTCAGATAATATCAAAAGGAATATTACAAACCTTCTTACCAATTCTAATTTTAATTCGGAATTTCCCAATATTATTAGCCTCAACAACAAAACCGCTAACGGTTTAAAACCCGGCGAGTCCGAAGTTACTGTAACTTATAATTCGTTAACTGCTGGCACTTTATTTACAGTAATGTCAAAGACAGATTTCGAAAATGCCGACACTACTCTTTCGGTACCAGATTTTGATCAAAATTATAATGTTTTTTACAATTTCACCGAGATAGAAGTCTATCCTAATCCTTCACACAGTATTATAAATTTTGCTTTCAACATCTCCAATCCAACTCATTGCAATCTCAAAATTACAGACATCAATGGCAGGACGATAATCAATCCTTTCAATGAAATTTTAGTACAGGGCAGGCACTCCTACTCAGTCAATCTCGAAAATTTGAACACAGGAATCTACTTTTACAATCTATCGGATGGCATCTCAAACATAAACGGCAAAATAAATATAATAAAATAGCAACAGGAATGAATCATTCTATTTTAACAGGAACTTTTTATTACAATAGTTCCTGTTTTTTTTTGCAAAATATAATAAAATAAAAATGAAATATCTTTGAATAATTATTAATTTTTGTTGATATTAAATCTGTTTAGTTTTGTAACTGATTTGTTTGAAGAGTAAAAAAAAATGGAACCAGTCCAAAAAAAGATTGAAGAATTGCGAATAAAAGAGCAAAAATTGCTCGAAAGCGGGGGTGTTGACAAAATTAACAAGCAACACCAATCGGGCAAGATGACGGCCAGAGAAAGATTACACCTACTTTTCGATGGAGGATTTTATGATGAAATCTACAAACACGTTAGCAATATTCATTCATATAATATCAAAGCAGGAGCGCTTCCCGGCGATGGCGTAATAACAGGTATTGGTGCAATTAATGGCAGACTTGCTTATGCCACTTCCCAGGATTTCACGGTTATGGGAGGCAGTGTCGGCGAGATGCATTCCTGGAAAATTTGTGAAATGATGGATATGTCATTAAAAAATGGTGCCCCGTTTATATCCATAAATGACAGCGGTGGAGCAAGAATTCAGGAAGGTATTTATTCCCTGAGAGGCTATGGAAAAATCTTTTATCATAACACACTCCTATCAGGCGTCGTTCCTCAAATAGCAATAATAGCTGGACCTTGCGCAGGAGGTGCTGCTTATTCTCCAGCTTTGATGGATTTTATAATAATGGTTGAAGGCATAGGGCAACTATTCATTGCTGGTCCGCAAGTAATAAAAGAGGCTACTGGTGAGGAAATATCAGCTGAGGAGCTTGGCGGTGCACTCAGTCAGGCAACTTACAGCGGAAATATTCATTTTATAGCTCGTGATGATGCAGATGCTATAGAAATCGTCCAACATCTGCTGACCTACCTTCCTTCCAACAATATGGAAGAAGCTCCAGTTGTTGGCAATGGTGAAATTGTTTTAATTGAAGATGAAACTCTAAACACCATTATACCTGACGACCCAAGAGACCCTTATGATATGTTCGAGGTGCTTCTGAGAATCTTCGACCCGGGTTCAGTTCTGGAAATTCAAAGCCATTTTGCTAAGAATATTATCGTTTGTTTTGCCCGGGTAAACGGGAGAGTTGTGGGAGTTGTCGCAAATCAACCAATTGAAAAGTATGGAGCAATTGATATAGATGCCTCAGACAAAGCCTCGAGATTTATTCGCTTTTGTAATGCCTTTAACATTCCACTAATATCTTTTGTAGATGTTCCGGGCTTTCTCCCCGGTATAGAGCAAGAATTTGGAGGAATTATCAGACATGGAGCAAAAATGTTATTTTCTTTCTCTGCTTCCACTGTCCCAAAAATTTCAATTATCGTCCGAAAAGCTTATGGCGGGGCTTATCTTGCAATGAGTGCAAAAAGTTTAGGTGCAGACCGCGTTGCAGCTTGGCCCACAGCCGAGATTGCTGTCATGGGAGCAGAAGGGGCTGTTAGTGTCCTCTACAAAGATGAAATAAAAACTGCTGATAATCCCATGGAAAAAAGGAAGGAATTGATTGAAAGATACAACAAAGAGCATGCTAATCCATATTCTGCAGCTTCAATTGGGATGATTGATTCTGTAATTGAACCGAAACACACAAGACAGTATATATCTATCGCTCTTGAATCTTTAAAAAATAAGCGGGAGTTGAGACCTGCCAAAAAACACGGTTTGATTCCATTATAGAGATTTTTATGGAAACTATTCTACAAGCTTTGTTTATTCTTATTTTTGGGATTTCAGCCGTTTTTGCCTCAATTTCTTTCTTTTTCTTAATAATTTTTGTTCTTAAAAAAATTGATGAAAAAATCAATGAATTCAGAGTAAACAAAAAATTAAAGTCAGACTCATTAACAGAAAAAGAAAATGTGTTAACCCCGGAATTGGTGGCAGTAATTTCTGCAGCAATTTTCGAGGTTATCAACAAACCAGTGCACATACGCAAAATTAAATTCCTGAAAGACGAGAAATCGGGCTCGTGGACTGCTTTAGGACGTCAAAATATTATGGGTTCCCACGCTATTAGAGTTAGCAGAACAAAAATTTAAGGATTTATTATGAAAAAATTACTTGTTACTGTCAATGGAATCAGATTCGAAGTCGAAGTTGAAGTGATCGAAGATGACGAACTCACCTATCAGCCCTCACAGGGTATAATTCCAGTTGGTTCTAAACCGACTGAACATCTAAGCAGCAGTCATCTCAATACTCTAATGAGAACTCCGATTTCACGACAATCCAAAACATTAACCATTGACCAGAAAAAGCTATCGTCTCCGATTAATGGCAAAGTAATAGAAATTCCCTTTTCGATTGGTCAAAAAGTCAAAGAAAACGATGTTCTCTTTGTACTGGAGGCAATGAAAATGAAAACAAATATTTCTTCGCCTGTCTCTGCAGTTATTAAAACAATCGAAGTCAAAGTCGGCGATAACATCGAAGCTGGTCAATTACTGATGACATTTGAATAATTTTATGGCAGTATTATGCTTGAATACTTAGAGAAATTTATTTCTGGTATGGGTTTCTGGTCATTGGATTGGGGAGCAGTTATTATGCTTACAATCTCAGTTCTTCTTATGTATCTGGCAGTCAAAAAAGGATTTGAGCCACTTCTTCTACTTCCAATTGGATTAGGTGCCTTCTTAACGAATCTTCCGGGGAATGGACTTTTGCTGCCTCCGGTTGGTGAAACAGCTGGTGGACTATTCTACTATATTTCGAAAGGTGTAGAACTTGAAATTTTCCCCCCATTAATTTTCCTGGGCATAGGTGCAATGACAGATTTTTCGCCTTTGCTTTCCAATCCTAAAACTTTTCTCCTTGGGGCAGCTGCTCAGTTCGGAGTATTTACAGCTTTGTTCTTTGCAGTAATACTGGGATTTCAGCTAAATGAAGCTGCAGCTATTGGTATAATTGGTGGTGCTGACGGTCCAACGGCTATTTTCCTGACACTAAAACTTGCTCCTCACCTTCTTGGTCCCATTGCAGTTGCGGCTTATTCATATATGGCTCTTGTTCCGCTGATTCAGCCACCTTTGATGAGACTACTGACAACCGAAAAAGAGCGTTCGGTTATAATGGAAACCCCCAAAAAAGTTTCAAAAAAAGTTAAAATAATTTTCCCGATTTTGATTATATTTCTTGGCATTTTAATAGTTCCCCCTGCTGCTCCTCTTCTGGCTATGTTGATGGGGGGTAATCTGCTCAGGGAAAGCAAAGTTGTCGAAAGATTAACAAATATGGCTCAAAACGAGCTTATTAATATTATTACTTTTTTTCTCGGGGTTTGCGTCGGTTTAACTATGACTGCCGATAAGTTTCTTCAAATCGAAACAATCAAAATTATCGGTTTGGGTGTGATTGCTTTTGGCTTCTCAACAATCGGCGGCTTGCTCTTAGGTAAATTAATGTATATTATGACAAAAGGAAAAGTTAATCCATTGATTGGCTCTGCTGGTGTTTCGGCTGTACCTATGGCTGCCCGTGTTGCTCATAATGTTGCCCAGGAAACTAATCCGAACAATTATCTTTTGATGCATGCTATGGGACCTAATGTCGCTGGAGTAATTGGCACTGCCATAGCCGCAGGAGTCCTCATTGCTATTTTTGGTAAGTAAAAACATCAATTCCTATATTATTTCAGAACTAAACAGTTTTGTTAATAAGTAATAACCACGTGCTGTCCAATAACATTTTCTTTAAGAGATACAACCTTAAACCTCCGGCAAATATGCAAAAAAACCCTGATCAATAAAAATCAGGGTTCTTCAAAAAAAAACTGTTGCAAAATTGATGTTTAGCTTGCAGGAGTTTCTGCTGTTTCAGAGGCTTTTGAAACTGCTGCTCTTGGTAGAACGCATGATACAATAACTGATTCAGGTGATAATTCTACTGTTGCATTTGGAACGATAGCGTTTTTAGCATGAATAGCCTTGCCAACCTTTAAATTTGTTATATCTATCTCAATGTGCGAGGGTATGTCTTTTGCCATACACCTTATTGGCAGTTTATGCAGATTTTGTTGAATAATACCACCTTCTTTGGCACCGACAGCCTGACCAACCAAAACAATAGGAACATCAACCTCCATTATCTCGTCTGATATAAAGCCAATCAAATCGAAATGTGTGATTGCATCAGTTACAGGATCGAACACAACTTCCTTGAGAACACATTCCCGTGGCTCGTCATTATCAATGAAAAGATTAACAAGCTTTGTGTCATTAGTAAAAACAATTGAACGTAAGGACAATAAATCAGACGTAATGGCAATTGATTCCTGCCCGTGCTGATAAAAAACGCCGGGTATTAAACCTGAATTTCTTATATTTTTGACATTTTTTTTGCCAGTATCTCTTCGTTTAACTTTTAAGTCAATTTTTTCCATTTTTTCCTCAAAAAATTTATTTATCTTTCTATCTCGAACAAAGAATTGATTGAACGATTATCATGAGTTCTTATTATAGCTTCTGCAAGAAGTTCGGCAATTGAAATTACAGAAATTTTCTCTGATTTAGCTCTAAAAGGAATGGTGTCGGTTATAAAAAGTTTTTTTATAGCGGCAGAATTTTCAATTTTTTCAATGGCTTGCCCTGAAAAGACAGGGTGGACACAAACTCCGTAAATATCCAATGCCCCTGCTTCTTTTAAAGCTTCCGCACATTGAACAAAGGTTCCACCGGTATCAATCATATCGTCAACAATCAAGACAGTCTTGTCTTTAACTTCTCCAATGATATGAACGATTTCAGCTTGATTGTGAGCATATCTTCTTTTGTCAACCAACACAAGATCTGCATTTATATTTTTTGCATAAGCTCTTGCAGTCTTTATACCACCCACATCAGGAGCTGCAACAGCAAGATTCTGAAGATTTAGCCTTTGTATTGTTTTTAATATTACGGGTGATGCATACAAGTGGTCAAGCGGAATATCAAAAAAGCCCTGAATTTGGGATGAATGCAAATCAATAGTAATTATCCTGTCGGCACCGGATCGAACTAATAAGTTAGCCACAAGTTTTGCCGTGATTGAAACACGAGGCTGGTCTTTTCTATCCTGACGGGCATATCCAAAATAAGGAATTACGGCAGTAACTCTTTTGCCCGAAGCTCTTTTGGCTGCATCAATAAGCATCAACAACTCAAACAAATTTTCGCAAGGAGCAAAAGTTGATTGAATTACGAAAAGATCAACACCCCTGATATTCTCTTCGTATTTAACCCACAGTTCCCCATCACTGAAATTTTCTATTAACACCTTCGAAAGGTTAATTCCAAGATAAGATACAACTTTTTTAGCTAATTCAGGATTGGAACGGCCACATGCAACCTTAAAATCAACCATCTTTGTTCTCTCTTATAAATGCTGGGATGGAAGGATTCGAACCTTCGAATGTCGGCTCCAAAGGCCGATGCCTTACCACTTGGCTACATCCCATTAAAAAAGAATACAAAATTAATTGTTATTTCGTTAATTTACAAATTTTTATACACTTTGATCCTATAATATTCAATATTCTTGCCTAAACAAAAAATTTCCTTGTTTGTCCTTGGGATCTGCCAGTCTGTGTCATTATTTACAATTTCATAATGGAAATAATCTGTTGAATCGAGTATTTCTAAATGATAATAATTTATATCAGATACATCGGTTGCAATAAAAAATATTCCATCTTTTTTCAAAATTCTGTTTATATCTTTAAGAAATTTTTCGCTGAAAGCCCTCCTTTTGAAATGCTTTTTTTTGAACCAGGGATCAGGAAAAAGATAAAAAACCTTGCTGATTGTTTCAGGCTCTATAAAATCCAATCCATTGACTACGCTATACCATAGAACAGCAACATTTGGCAGATTTTCGCCTTTTATAATTTGGTTGAGCCACTCCACCGGTCCTTTTCGGAGTTCCAAGCCTAAAATGTTTAGATTGGGATTGAGTTCTGCGAAATCAAGCAGAAATTTGCCTTTCCCGCACCCAATATCCAGAGCATCAGGAGCTTTGCCGTTAGCAAAGTAATTATTCCAGTCAACTTGTTCAATCAAAGTCGGATAATAATCCGGAACTTTTTTTAGTTCTGATAATGGCAAATAAAGATTCGCTGCACTGTGATGCCTGAATCTCGATGGCAAAGGATATTTTTTTGAATCAATTTTCATCAGAATACTGTTCCAAAAATTGCATCTATAATCAAAATTGTTGCGGCTGATATTGTATAAGCCCGAACTGTACTATTACCAACACCCTCGGCGCCACCAATAGTCTTAAAACCAACATGACAACCAATCAGAGCAGTTACCCCGCCGAACATAAATGATTTTACAAGTCCGATTATTACTTCATTAAGCTTAAAAAATCTTTGGACTGAATCGAAAAATAAAAATGTAGAAAAATCAAACTTTACCACTGTTAGAAAGAATCCACCCAACAATGCAACCACATTCGAAAAGACTGCCAAAACCGGCATCATAACAAGAGCAGCAAATACTCTTGGCATTCCTAAAAAGCGGTTTTTGTCTATTGCCATCATCTCCAATGCATCAATTTGTTCTGATACATTCATAGTTCCTATTTGGGCAGCCATTGCCCCACCAACCCGTCCAGCTATTACCAGTGCAGTCAAAACAGGTGTCAGTTCCGTAAAAACCACCGTTGCTATTGATGAACCTATATATGGTCTTGCAAGGCTTAATAAATTAAATTTCTCAAACAAGCTCGTTGCCTGAAGTGCCGCTATAGCACCGGTGAAAGAACCAATCAATATTACAAGTGGTAAGGAGTCAGCCCCTACTATTGCCATTTGCTGCAAAACCAATCGTCTGTCTTTTATTACACGGGGAAAATAATAAATAACATTCAGCAATAAACTAATCACCTCACCAAATTCTGCTATAAAGTTATATACTTTCCGTCCTATAATACTTATTATGTTTTTCATTTAATT
>CALHRB010000158.1 GCA_938038165.1 Candidatus Kapaibacterium sp.
AATTGATGGGAAAAAATTCGATAGTTCCTACGATAGAAATGAACCTGCAGTTTTTCCTGTTAATGGGGTTATAAAAGGGTGGACTGAAGCACTTATGCTGATGAAAGAGGGTTCAAAGTGGATGCTAATGATACCCCCTGACCTTGCTTATGGCGAAAGAGGAGCTGGTCAGCTAATAGGACCAAATGAAACTTTGATTTTCGAAGTTGAACTTCTCGAAGTTATGGATGGTAATCAAATGCAGGAATTGCAAAAAGCTGAATAATTTTTAAAATTTTACAATGATTATATTATGAGAGCAATTATTCCGGTAGCCGGAGTTGGAACAAGATTGAGACCACACACTTATACCTTGCCAAAAGTTTTGCTTAATGTAGCGGGCAAACCAATCCTTGCTCATATCTTAGATGCATTGATTCGTCAGGATATTTCAAAATGCACTATCGTAACTGGTTATATGGGAAAGTTAGTACAGGAGTATGTTCTTGCCAATTATAAAATCGATATAACATTTGTTCCTCAAAGAGAGTCGTTAGGACTTGGACATGCTATATGGACAGCAAGGGAAACATTTGACGATGAACCTTTGATGATCATACTTGGTGATACTATCTTTGATGCCGATTTAACTTTTTCGAAGAAGGCTAAGACCTCAACAATTGGGGTTAAAGAAGTTGAAGATCCTCGAAGATTCGGAGTTGTTCTGCTTGATAATAAAGGAATGATAAAAAAGTTTGTCGAAAAACCCGAGCAGCCGACTTCAAATTTGGCAATAGTTGGTATATATTATATTTCAAATCCCATGTTGCTAAAAAGCTGTCTGGAGCACTTAATTAACAATGACATAAGAACAAGAGAAGAATATCAACTGACGGATGCATTGCAATTAATGCTGGAAAGAGGGGAAAAGTTCAATACTTTTAATGTTGAGGGCTGGTATGATTGCGGTAAACCGGAAACACTACTGGCTACAAATAGATATTTATTGGAAAAATCGTCTAAACCGAGGAAATTCAAAAATGCAGTCATAATACCTCCTGTATTCATTGCTGATGATGCAATCATCAGAAGGTCAGTCGTTGGTCCTTTTGCAACTGTAGCCTCCGGTGCTGTTGTCGAGGATAGCTTGGTTCGCGACTCAATCATAAGTGACGGGGCAAGGGTTTCGAGTTCTCTTTTGAAAAAATCAATCATAGGAAATAATGCAATCGTGAAAGGACATTTTAATAAATTTAATGTCGGTAATTCAAGTGAAATAAATTATCAATAATGTCAAGAATAAAAAAGGAGTTATAAATGATTTCGGATGACACATATTTATTTACATCTGAGTCCGTTTCAGAAGGACATCCGGACAAAATATGCGATCAGGTTTCAGATGCAGTTTTGGACGCAATGATTGAAAAAGATCCAAACAGTCGGGTTGCATGTGAATGTTTTGCAACAACTGGAATGATTGTTGTCGGAGGAGAAATCAGAACTGAATCTTATATTGATCTTCAATCTTTGGTTCGTTCGGTTATTCATGATATTGGATATACTAAAGACGGATATAGATTTGATTCAAATTCATGTGCTGTAATTAATGTTATAAACCACCAATCTGTTGATATCTCTCTCGGGGTGGATAAAGGTGGTGCCGGTGATCAGGGAATGATGTTTGGATTCGCATGCAATGAAACCCCTGAATATATGCCTGCACCTATTACTTACGCTCATAAACTTGTTAAAAGGTTATCTGACATCAGAAAAAGTGAAAATCAATTGATGCCTTACCTAAGACCTGACTCAAAATCTCAGGTTACAATTGAATACACGAATTCAGGCAAAATTCTTAGAATTGATACAGTTGTAATATCCACCCAACATGATCCCGACGTAACGGTTGAAAAGATCAAAGAAGATGTCATTGAGCACGTCATAAATAAAGTACTTCCCTTAGAATATCTGGATGATAAGACAATATATCATGTTAACCCTACCGGCAGGTTTGTCATTGGTGGTCCTCACGGGGATACTGGTTTAACCGGAAGAAAAATCATAGTAGATACTTACGGCGGACGTGCTCCACATGGAGGAGGGGCTTTCTCGGGTAAAGATCCCACAAAGGTTGACAGATCAGCAGCTTATGCAGCACGCCACTTAGCAAAAAATATAGTTGCTTCTGGCTTATCAATGGAATGCACTATTCAGCTTTCCTATGCTATCGGTGTTTCAGAGCCGATCTCCATTCATGTTAACACCAACGGAACTGCTCAGGTAAGTGATAGAAGAATTGAAGAAGTTATTAAGAAAAATATAGATCTAACTCCTAATGGTATTATTTCAAGATTTAACCTAAGAAGACCTATTTACAGACAAACATCAGTTTACGGGCATTTTGGGAAACCAGAATTACCATGGGAGCAACTCGATCTCATAAATCTATTCAAAAATATTTAAGAAAATGTAAAAAATATAAGGAACAAGAATGACTAATTACGAACCCAAAAAAGCAGAAGGAAAATTTGACGAAGTTATAGGGAAATACTGCGTCAGAGATATTTCCCTTGCCGAAAAAGGCAAGTTATTAATAGATTGGGCTGAATCAAGGATGCCTGTGTTGATGCATCTAAGAGAAATTTACAAACAAACAAAGCCTTTCAAAGGTTTTAAAATCGCAGGTTGCCTCCATGTTACAAAAGAGACCGCTGTTCTAATTCGAACATTTGTCGAGGCTGGTGCAGAAGTATCATGGTCAGGATGCAATCCACTTTCGACAAACGATGCTGTGGCAGCTGCATTAGCTTCAGAAGGCGTCTCGATTTTCGCTTGGTATGACAACAAGGAAGATTTTTACTGGTGCATTGACAGAACCATTGATGTTCCTCCGCATCTTACTCTTGATGATGGATGTGATTTAATTAACACTGTTCACGAAAAATATCCTGACATCGCAAAAAACTTCGTAATAGGTGGGACTGAAGAAACAACAACTGGCATTCAAAGACTTAGGGCAAGAGCTGAAGACAATCAACTTTTCTATCCTGTTTATGCCGTTAATGACACAGAAACTAAATGGGACTTCGATAATGTTTACGGTACCGGTCAATCAACCATAGATGGTATAATAAGAGCTACTTCTGTTCTTCTTGCGGGGAAAAATTTCGTCGTAGCTGGTTATGGACACTGCGGTTCCGGGGTTGCAAAAAGAGCAAAAGGAATGGGATCTAATACTATTTGCACGGAAGTAAAACCAACTGCCGCTCTCAAAGCTGTTTTAGAAGGTCATGAAATTATGCCAATGGACGAAGCTGCAAAGATTGGCGACATATTTGTTACTGCAACCGGGGTTAAGGATATTATAAGAAAATGGCATTTCGAATCTATGAAAGATGGTGCAATCATCTGTAATACTGGTCATTATGATGTTGAAATTAACATTCCAGAATTGGAAGAACTCGCTGTTTCTAAAAGAACTATCAGACCAAACTGCGAAGAATACACTCTTAAAAATGGAAAGAGATTATTCCTTTTGGCTCAAGGCAGACTTGTTAATCTTGCTGCTGCTGAAGGACACCCCTCAGAAGTTATGGATATGTCTTTTGCAAATCAATTTATGTCTCATCTTCGGCTGGTTGAAAACCATAAGAATGGTTCAAAGCTACCTCTGGATGTTCTGGATATACCGCTTGAGCAAGATGAATTCATTGCCAGAACAAAACTCAAAATGATGGGAATTGATATTGATACTTTAACTGAAGATCAGCTAAATTATATTAAAAATTATAATGAAGGCACCTGAGAAAGCTAAATTGACATAATCAGATTGATAATTAAACATTAAGTTTCCCTATATTCAATCAACAAAAAAGAATCCATTAATAAAGCGATGGATTCTTTTTTTATATATTAATTATATTAATTATTTTAATACTGTAAATGTGATCATACTGAAGAAAAGGTGCATTAAAATAGACAAGGAGGAAAATTTTTGTATTAAAAATTAGTGTGTTTGTCTGTAGGTTTAGGTTTTTGTGATCCCGGTAGGAATTGAACCTACGGCCCTCTGATTAAAAGTCAGATGCTCTACCCCTGAGCTACGGGATCTGAATAAAATAAGATTACAAAATTAACATCATTTTTTTAGATAGCCAAAAAATTTTTATTTTAATTCGAAGACTTTTGCGTTTGGGTTTTCTATGACTGACTTGAAATATTTGATGATCTTGTCAGCTATTGTTTGAGCATCGAGACCGACCTCCCTTAATAATTCTGGTTGTGAACCCTGCTCAATGAATTTATCGGGTAAACCCATGTTCAAAATTCTAATATGATGATATTCTTTTTCGGCAAGGAATTCTAATATAGCAGTCCCAAATCCTCCGGCTTTTTGACCCTCTTCGATTGTAATAATACATGAAAAATTACGACAAATTTCATCAAGGCATTCATAATCTAATGGTTTAATAAATCTTGCATTGATAACGGTTGCGGAAATATCATTTTGGATTAAAATTTCGTAGGCTTTAATAGCTTCCCTGACCATATTTCCGACAGCTAAAATAACGACATCTTCTCCGAAGGTAAGTTTTTCCCACTTACCATATGGTATAGATTTCATTGGCTCCAAAGGAGTCCCCACGCCTTTTCCCCTAGGGAACCTGATAGCGACGGGTCCGTGTGTATAATCAAATATAGCCGAATAAAGCATATCTCTTAGTTCCTGCTCATCTTTTGGTGCCATAAGTGTCATATTGGGCACTGCTCGAAGGTAAACAATATCCATAACACCATGATGAGTTGCACCATCCTCGCCGACAAGTCCTGCTCTATCTATGGCAAACACAACGTGAAGTTTTTGGAGAGAGCAATCGTGAGTTAAATGATCAAATGCCCTTTGAAGGAAGGTTGAATAAATTGCTACGACAGGGATGATTCCCTCGGTTGCCATTCCTGAAGAGAAAGTAACAGCATGTCCTTCTGCAATACCTACATCAAAGACTCTTCCTGGCATTTCACGCTCCAAAATATCAAGTCCAGTACCATCAAGCATAGCAGCAGTAACACCGACAATATAAGGATTCATTCTGCAGAGCTCAACCATAGTCTGACCAAATACTTTATAGTAAAGAGGAGGTTCGGGTTTATCGGGAATTTTTGATAAAGATTTTCCGGTGTCTCTATCAATTTTTCCGATAGCGTGCAATCTGCGATAATCGCTTTCGGCTGGAGCATAACCTTTACCTTTTTCAGTAATAATATGTAGAAGAACAGGCGTTTTTATTTCTTTAATCATTCTTAGCATTTTTACCAGTTTGATAACGTTATGTCCGTTGATAGGACCAAAATAGTCAAAGCCAAGAGCCTCGAAAAGCATCCCAGGAGTCATTATAGTTTTCATACCCCCTTCAATCTTAGAAGCAAGTTTTCTTATCCTATCGCCAACTGAGTCAAGTTTTCCAGTGATGTTCCATAATTCTCCTCTCAATTTTTGAACAGTCGGGGATGCAAAAACTTCGTTGAAATAATTAGAAAAAGCAGATACATTTGGATCAATGGAAATGTTATTGTCGTTCAGAATAACAGTGATATCTCTTTTCTGAACGCCACAGTTATTCATAGCCTCGAAAGCAAGACCGCCAGTCATAGCTCCATCGCCAATAATAGCAGCAACTTTGTAATCTTTTCCTTGTATGTCTCTTGCAGTTGCAATACCAAGTGCTGCTGAGATACTTGTACTTGCATGCCCGGCTCCGAAAACATCATATTCACTTTCCGAACGCTTTAAAAAACCCGATAACCCTCTGTACTGTCTTATTGTATGAAGTTGGTCTTTCCTTCCTGTTAAAATTTTGTGTGGGTAACCTTGATGCCCGGTATCAAAAATTATTTTATCTATGGGTGTTTCGTAAACATAATGAAGGGCAACGGTTAATTCAACAACTCCAAGCCCTGCACCGAAATGACCGCCTGTTTTAGTAATTGTATCTATCATAAAGTCCCGAACCTCCTCACAAACAACTGGTAATTCATTAACATCCAATTTTCGAAGGTCTTCCGGATAATTGATTTTATTCAGGAATTTATAGTTATTAAAATCAGGCAAAATAGTTTCCTATTTAGTAATAAAAAAATAAAAGACGAATTAGTATAAGTTTAGTGAAAAATTTAATAAATTTATGTTCTTATTCTATAAAAATTGGAAATTATTATGAACGACCCTGAATTTATTGCAAGATTGCAGTTTGCATTTACAGTTGGTTTTCACTTCATTTTTCCACCACTCAGCATTGGACTTGGCATCTTACTGATAATAATGGAAGGACTTTATTTAAAGACAAAGAATAAATTATACGAAAATATGACCAAATTCTGGGTAAAGGTATTTGCCCTTACTTTTGCCGTGGGCGTGGCAACTGGGATAGTAATGGAATTTGAGTTCGGTACTAACTGGGCTACTTATTCAAGATTTGTCGGAGATGTTTTTGGAAGTGCTTTGGCTGCAGAGGGTATTTTTGCTTTTTTTCTTGAGTCGGGATTTCTGGCTATCTTAGTCTTTGGTTGGAATAAAGTTAGCCCCAAGATGCATTTTTTTTCGACCATTATGGTTACTTTTGGTGCACATCTTAGTGCTGTTTGGATAATTGTGGCAAATTCCTGGCAGCAAACACCTGCTGGTTTTCATTTAGCCACTTATGAATTGGGTGGCAATATTTTTACGAGGGCTGAAATTACTGATTTTTGGGCAATGGTTTTCAATCCCTCTTCAATGGACAGACTTTTCCATACAATAGTTGGAAGTTGGATGGCAGGTGCGTTCCTCGTGATTAGTGTTTCGGCATATTATCTTATTAAAAAGAAACACATTGAATTTGCAAAAAAAGGTTTAACTATAGCCTTGATTGTTGCGGCGTTTTCTTCTGTGCTACAGCTTTTCGTGGGTCATTCGAGTGCCGTTGGAGTTTCTAAAAATCAGCCGGCAAAATTGGCTGCTTTCGAGGCACATTATGACTCATCCTCTGTCGCACCCCTCTATCTTTTTGGCTGGGTTGATGATAAAAATCAAAAAGTGGATTTTGGTCTTCAAATACCGGGATTATTATCTTATTTGATTTACGGAGACTTCAATGCAAAAGTTACAGGTCTTAATGCTTTTGATAAAAATGACAGGCCTCCTGTCAATCTTGTTTTCCAATCTTATCATTTTATGGTTGCTCTTGGTTTTCTAATGATTGGTCTTAGCCTTATTAGTTTGATATTACTTTGGCGAAAAAAGCTTTTTGAAAATAAATTAGTTCTCAAAATACTGATACCATCTGTTATATTACCTCAATTAGCATTGCAACTTGGCTGGATTTCGGCAGAAGTTGGTCGTCAACCATGGATTGTCTATGGATTACTAAGAACAAAAGATGCTTTCTCGAAAACTGTCTCTTCTGGTGAAGTATGGTTTTCTATGGTTTTATTCACTTTGATTTATATTTTGTTGTTTATTTTATTCCTATTTCTGCTTGATAGAAAAATCAAACATGGACCTGAGGAAATCGGACAGGAGGAAGATATATACACGGATAAAAAAACAATTCTGGGTTAAATCATACTTTATTTTAATTTTTGGGAGTAAATAAAATGGATTTGAATATAATATGGTTTATCTTAATTGGAATTCTTTTGTCAGGATACGCAATACTTGATGGTTTTGACCTTGGTGTAGGAGCCTTACACTTATTGGTAAAAGGCGATACCAACAGAAGAATTATGCTCAATTCAATCGGACCTGTTTGGGATGGTAATGAAGTGTGGCTTGTAACAGGGGGTGGTGCTTTGTTTGCTGCCTTTCCGATTGTTTATGCCACGGTATTTTCAGGGTTCTATGTGGCTTTTATGTTGCTATTGGTTGTATTGATATTCAGAGCAGTTGCAATTGAGTTCAGGAGCAAAAGAGAAAGTAAACTATGGAGACAGAGTTGGGACGTTTCATTCAGCCTGTCAAGCATTTTAATTGCTTTGTTGATGGGGGTTGCTCTCGGAAATATAATTTTAGGAATTCCTCTGGATTCTCACGGCGAATATGCCGGTGGTTTTTTTGATTTACTAAACCCGTATTCTATTTTAGTTGGTATAACCACCGTTGCACTTTTCATGATGCACGGTTCAATTTATGTTGTTATGAAAACAGACGGAGAGCTTCAGGAGAAAATCAAAAGTTGGATAAACAATTGTATTATTTTCTTTGTGATTTGTTATGTTACTACAACTATGGCAACTCTTATTTATATACCTCACATGGTTATTCATTTTAAAGATTATCCCGTTCTTTTCTCTATTGCGATATTGAATATGTTGGCAATAGCAAATATTCCAAGAGAAATCAATAACAAAAATTATTTTCGGGCATTTCTCTCTTCTTGTGCTAGTATAGCAAGTTTACTTTTGATATTTGCGATAGGATTATTTCCAAATATTGTTATATCCCAACCAAACCCTGAATACAGTCTGACAATATATAATGCTGCATCATCTCCAAAAACTCTCTGGATTATGCTTATAGTAGCTATGATTGGTGTCCCATTTGTCTTAGCCTATACGTTAAGCATTTACTGGATTTTTAGAGGTAAAGTTAAACTTGACAATATGAGCTATTAAAAAAAATTCATAACTCAACAAAAAAATTTGATAATAATCTGAAAATAAGTTACTTTTGACTTATGTTAATTTTTATTAATTTTTTTAGGAGATTTTATGAGGAAATCATTTTACATCATTATTATGGCTTTATTAACCTTGAGTTTATTCCCATCCAATAAGTTACATTCAGATTCACCAAGAATGGTAATCCTCGAGGAAGGAACAAATGCCAGTTGCGGACCTTGTGCCAGTCAAAATCCATTACTGAAACTATGGCTTCAAAGAAATTCAGACAGGGTAATTCCAATCAAATACCATGCTTGGTGGCCCGGTGCAAATGATCCTATGTATCTATATAACGTTGATATGAACCGTGCAAGAATTCAATATTATGCAATAAATGGAGTTCCATCAGGAAGATTAAACGGACTTATTGCACCTTCA
>CALHRB010000159.1 GCA_938038165.1 Candidatus Kapaibacterium sp.
GAGCAAATCAAGATTGTCCAAATAAATATTGCTTTCAAAGTAACCGTTAAGCTTTTTCAAAATATTCCAGAACCTTTTATGAACTGCAATATGTGTTTCGAGCTTATCATATTTTAGTTCTTCCATTAAATTCTCTTCAAAAAGCCACAATTCAACCATGTTATGAATGATTTTTTTGAATAATTCGTGGTTTTTAATGTCCTCAACTCCTTTAGAAATATTTTCTGAAAGCAAATACAAATCGTTAACAATCTTTTTGTTTATGTTATCAAATCTTGATATACCAGTGTTATAAAGTTCGTTCCATTTTTCGCTCATAATTTGCTCCTTTTTTTTATTAAACAATGAATTACTTTCTGAATTAGCCACCTCTATAGCTTTTTGGAAGTGATACCTTTCCTCTTTTGTCCACGGCTTGAATTTTAAATTGGAAAGGCTTGGACGAATTTGCAGGTTCAAAACGAAAATGCTGGATTACCGTCGCTTTATCCTGAAGTATAGTCATTTTCCCTCGCATATCCTGCCATTTAGCATTTCCTTCTATGACAAAATCTACAACTTCGTTCCTTTCCTTTTCTTTGAACCCATAACTTTGGGTTATTACCTCAGCCGTTTGACCCAGATAGATTATCTCGTATATTATAGGATCAGGATAATTAATGACACGGGTAAAATGCTTTTCGCCAAGAAGTTCATTGTCTATATATCTTTCAAATGTTAAGACTTTGCCGGTATCAGTAATTTCGGGAGTAAATGTAAATTTTTCGCCCTGATTGCTTTTTGCTCTTATTATATTTCCCTCTTTCAGAAAAGCTTTAGGCTCAATTCCTAGCAAAGGCATCTTTGGATCGAAAGTATATCTTTGATCGGGATACATTAATCTTGGGAATTCTGGTTGCTCGAAAGGAGTTGGTGAAACAGTAAATCTGGTCAAGGCATCAGCATTGTCGTACTTTCGGACAACAGCAAGTTCAACGATCATCCTCCCTGTTGATGGTGTTTTTCCATGTATTATAAATTTATTATCCCCTCTGTCTAAAATTTCGGCTACCCCCCTATTATCCTGAGGCTCCAGTCTTACACGTAAATCAATTTTTGATAAATCTTTGATTGGGTTTGCATTATTAATATAAACGGTGTTAGTCCATTGTTGATAAGCAATAGCATTTATCTCCCTTTTATCAGGTAGCAACTGTATTGGTCCTATGGGAATAGATGAGGTCTGTTGCTGAAATTGAGGCAGATTTCTAAATAGCGTGTCAATACCTAAAAGTTGTAAAGGTAGTTGCTGTGTTATTTGTTGATTAGGTTGTGGCTCGTTAACATAAATCATCAGTAAACTAAACTGCTGGGTAACTTTATAAATTTGCTTGATTTTACCGGCATCAGTCAATCCTTTGGCACTTGCTAAATCCGATCGAGAACTTCCATAGGCATTCACTCTTACTAAATAGGTTTTATTCTGTCGATCATTAACAGGAGGCTCCCAGTAAAACAAAATTGATTGATGGTCCCCTTCCTTCTCGAGTCTGAAGAATCTGCTTCGTGGTTTAACGTCTGAAGTCAGCACTAAGTTCTGTTTCAAAAACTGGTCCTCAATTATGAATTCGAACTTTACATCTTCGACGTCGCCAGAATAATAAATGCGGTTGACCGAATCAATTGAAAGAATTCTTGGACCGGTTGAATCCATTATTAACCTGCATGTAAGATTGGTTTTTTCCGGGAATAAGGCAAATTTAGGAGTTATAAATTGTATTCCATCGCCTGATTGATCTTGTTTATTGTCGGTTCTACCGTCGGGTATTAGAAAAACAAGAGCAGCAAGATACAGTATAAAATAAATTTCAATCGCCTTTTTTGATCTAATTAAAGACATATTTTATGAGTTTGAAAGTTTGTGAACCAGAATTCTTTCAACTTCTTTACGAACGGCAATTTCTATCTCATCCTTTCTTAATGCTTCAGCCGAAAGGTTTAAATTATCAACTGATTGTTTAAATGATTCAAGAGCAAGACTAGTTCTCTCCATGGTTTCAAGCAATTTTGGATTTGGAGAAACTGCCTGACTTGTTAGTTCTGCAACATTATTAACAGACTGAACCAGCTGCTGCTGTGTTTCGATCAAGCTTGTAATGTTATCGCTGAGCTTTTCGAGATTGACCACTACTTTTGCAAAATCTGTGGCTATTTCTCCAACTTCAATTATCAAATCAGTAACTGAGCTTTTGTCATCATCTTCATAACTTCCGTTTTTTGAGTCATCTTTTGGTGTGAAAAGCATAATGATAAACATAAAGAACAACATCAAAGACTCAAATGCAATTCCAGCGATAACAATGGTATCATCAATTTTATCACTGAATCTTCTTATTCCAATCAATATTAATAGCACTGCTGCTCCAAAATAAACAAAAGAATTTATTGTGGCAAAATAATAGCGATTCACTATTTCTTCCATCCAAAGTCCAGTCCCTGAAAAAAAGCCAAGAGGGTGAGCGATGGTTACATCCTTCTTTACATATTTCGATATGTCTCGTTCCTGAGTGCAGATCTTCCATAATATGCCTAAGGTGGCAAAATTCGGTCTTTGCTTTTCATATCTCAATTCATGAAATATTTCCAAAAGAAGTTTTCTTCCCTCTATTGATGTTAATGTTTCAATACTTCTCATTATTATATTTTTTTTAATGATTCAATTCAATATCATTTACGAGTGAACATTTAAATTAATTATTTTTAAGCGAAATTAAATAAAAAAACTTAAAATAATTAAGTCCTCGTTCTGAAAATAATAAAAATACCCCCAATCAAAAAAATAATATTAGGCAACCACCCTGCTAACTCAGGATTGATATTTGCAACATATCCAATTGTTTGTCCCAACTGAGTAAATAACATATAAAAAAATGATACAAGCATCGCTGCTGTCAGCTGAATTGCTAAACCTCCTCGCTTCCTTATTGATGCGAAAGGGACTGCAAACAGAATTATTATGAAATCTGCAAATGCAAAGGCATAATCTGAATAATATTTAATTAACTGAAACCTTACATCCTTTCCTCCTTTTTGTAATAAATCTATATATTCCTTTAGTTCATCATAGTTCATCTCCTCAACAGACCGCCTGAGCTTAACAATTTCTGAATGAGTTAAACTCAGATCAATAGAAAGGGTATCGAAATTTTTTATTTGAGCGATTGAAATCTTTGAATTGAGTTTTTGATTATTTTCAGAAGAGTCATTAAGATTGAAAATCCTTACAAAACCGCTTACTAATTGCCACTTATTATTTGTCGAATCCCAGATTAGCTTTTTAGCTTCGGTTCTTTGTTTCATTCTTGGTTTGGTTAGAGAAGTAAAGTCCTCAATATAAATATTACTTCCTTCTTTTGCACTTGCATCATAATATTGAATGTTCACATTCCTCAAAGGAGTATCCCGATAATAAAAATCATAAAGAGGGGTTTTGTTTGATGATTTATTCAAATATTTTGATTCAATCGCAAGTTTTTGTTCATTTGCTTTTGGGACAATCCAACCATTAAAATATAACTGAAATATACTAATTCCAAAGCATATTACAATAAAGGGGAAAAGAAATCTGTATAAGCTCAAACCACCTGTTTTCATTGCTGTTATCTCATTCATTGAAGATAGCCTGCCAACCGAAAAAAGTGCCGCTACAAGAATAGCCACAGGGGTTAAGAATTTGAGAATTTCAGGAAAGTAAAAAAGATAATATTTTATAATGACTACAATAGATGCATTTTGGTCCAGAAAATCATCCAGACTTTCAATAAGATTGACTATAAGAAAAATAAGACACAAGGCTATCAGCGAAAAAATCAGGGTAGATAAAAATTGCCTGATAACATAAAAATCTAACAACTTCAACATAACAGAACTGTAGCACTATTGAAATAAAATGATTCTTCTGAAAAGTAAATTAAGTTTAATTGTATTTATTTCAAAAAACTTTGGCAAGTTATAATGTTGACTATCACAGTTAATTAGTTTCAAAATTTTTGGGTTCCCAGTTCAAACCTTCGCAAGGTATATAATCTTTCGTTATATGTTCATCAAAAATTTTGCAAAGCTGTCCTGTTTTATCGAAGTGCTTGCAGGAACCACAAAGAGTTGATTCCTCAACTTTTTTTATCCTTTGTTGAAATTTTTGGAATTGACGCCATCCGGGGTATGCAGCAACAAACCAAAGCAAAAACAGAATAATCCACCAATACTGTCGATATTCAAAACTTGAAAGAAGAAGAAAACTAATAATAAAAACAATAGCAGTCCGAAGAATAACCCCCCAGACAATTGAGCCAGTCGTTACAACTGGAAGATTTTCTCCGTCAATTCCTTCTTCTGTTCCTTCACGGAACATCAAAATATCGGTTATTTTATTGAACACGCTCATAATAATAAAATTTTTTACAAATAGTATTAACGTAAATATGTTAAAAAAGTTGATTTTTCTTTTTGTAAATTTTGATTTAAAAGTCATTTATTGTTTTTATAAATGGAAATTTGAAAAAAAATATTGATATAGATGAAAAAAATTAGAATATTACCAGACGTTGTTGCTAATCAAATCGCTGCAGGGGAAGTTGTCCAGCGACCTGAGTCAGTCGTCAAAGAACTGGTCGAAAATTCTCTTGATGCTGGGGCAGATTCAATATTTGTCGTTGTCAAGGGCGCCGGCAAGCAACTTATCCATATTGTTGATAATGGTTCTGGTATGAGTAAGGAAGATCTGATACTTTCAGTCAGGCGTCATGCTACAAGCAAAATTTATACTTCCGAGGATCTCGATAGAATAGTTACATATGGCTTCAGAGGTGAAGCTCTTGCATCAATAGCTGCCGTAGCACAACTTGAAATTAGAACCAGACAAAAAAATGATGATATCGGCTGGAAACTTGTATCGGAACCATCCAAAGAATTATTAATCGAACCTTGTATGACAGAAATTGGAACTCAGATCTTTGTTAAAAATTTATTTTTTAATGTTCCTGCCAGACGCAAATTCCTTAAATCTAATTTGACCGAGTTCCGATATATTTCGGACACTATGATAAAATTTGCTTTGACAATGCCCCAAATTAGAATGACTTTCTACGATGATGACACTTTGATCTTTGATTTGAAACCATCAGATTTAATCAATCGAATCAAAGATTTATTGGGCGAAAATACCTCAAATGCTTTACTACCCGTATTTTTTGAAAATGAATACATTAAAATAAATGGATTTATCGGAAAACCTCACTTAGTTAAACAATCCAAATCCGGTCAGTATGTTTTCCTTAACAAAAGAAGCATTGTTAACAAATCCATTGCTCATTCGATATTTTCTGCTTACGAGCATCTGCTCGAAAAAAGTGGGAATCCGTTCTATATTATCTTCATTGAGTTAAGCCCAGAATCTTTCGACGTCAATGTTCACCCCCAAAAAAACGAAGTAAAATTCGAAGACGAAAGAATGATTTACGGATTTGTCAATAGGGCTGTAAGCAAGACTTTACAGGAAAATAATCTTGCTCCAGAATATCACATTATCAATCAGCAATTATCTCAACCATTTGGAAGAACTGAAAACAACCAAGCTCACTCAGACAAAGATTATTTTTTGGTCAACAAGCTTACTGGCGAAATTATCGAAAAAACATCTTTCAATAGCACTTCAAATTCTATTCATTCTCAATCTCATTTCTTTGATAGGCAGAAATCAGCATCGCACGAACAGAATTTTACAAGTGCTTTCGATAAAATCTTTGGAATTACGCCTAATGAGAATAACAATAATATTAATATTTTCAAGGCTGAAAACTTAGAAAATCCTGAATTGGTCATTGTATCTTTTTGGCAACTGCATAATAAGTATATTTTGACGCAAACCCCTAACGGATTGACTATAATAGACCAACACGCCGCCCACGAAAGAATTCTATATGAAAAAGCATTAAAAGCAATGAACAGGGAATTTTCTTACTCTCAGCAACTTCTTTTCCCTCTTACTGTCAAAGTAACTCCATCCGAAATGAAAATTATCGAAGAAATTAATACAGATTTAAACAGTCTTGGTTTTGTTTTTAATATGCTTTCATTTGACAGAATCGAAATAACATCTGTCCCTTTGGATACAGTCAAGGGCGAGGAGTTAAATTCATTTAGAGAAATTATCGAAACTTATGATGAATACCAGAAAGTCCGTCATACAAACAAAAGAGACAATTTAGCCGCTTCTTACAGTTGCAAATCAGCAATAAAAACAGGTCAGAAATTAAGCATAGAGGAGATGAAAAATTTGATTTCGGATCTTCAAAAATGCGAAGTCCCTTATGCTTGCCCTCATGGAAGACCCATCATAATAGAATTTACTCTCGATTTCCTCGATAAAAAATTCGGAAGAACACTCTAATAAGTAAATTTCTAATATTTTAATTGATTGAAAAATTCCATAATTTAATGTTTTATCTCAGCGTTAAATTATTCAAAGGCTTCGATTATGAAATATTGTTTTTTGTTTTTATTGTTTTTTCTAATATATTTTAACTCATTTTCTCAGGACTGGAAAAGCGAAATCACAATAGCAAACAATCTAATAATACAAGGCAAATTCGGGGAAGCAGAAAAATATGCTTTGAATTCCCTAAAATTAGCCGAAGAAGAATTCGGTAGCCAATCTGAGTATTATGCTCAAAGCCTTAGTCTTCTGGGTGAAATCAGCTTTAATACGGGTAATTTTGATAATGCCCTCGACTACTTCATAAAAGCTAAAAATTTAAAGAAAAAAACCCTAGGAGAAAAAAACGAAAGTTATCTTACCACACTGAACAATCTTAGTGTTGTATATCAGGCCATCGGAAGATATTTTGATGCTGAACCTATTTTGTTGGACATCATCAAGATAAAAAAAGAACTTTACGGTGAAAATGATACTTCCTTTGCGGTTTCACTCAATAATTTAGGGCAGGTCTATTCTAACACTGGTAAATATGATGAAGCTGAAGAATTACTAAAAAAATCATTAAAAATTAAAGAGGAAAAACTTGGCAAAAATTCTTTAAGTTATGCTATTACCTCATTAAACTTGGGATATCTTTTCAGAATTCTTGGAAATCATTCAGAAGCGATAAAATATTATGAAGAAGCAGTAAATATCTATGAAAATTCAAATACAGCTCTCCCAATTTCAAAGGTCAGAGCCCTAAATTCACTCGCTACTATCTATATGGATATTGGCGAAAACAAAAAAGCCGAAATTCTGCTCAATAAAGCAGAGAAGATCTCTGATGATTTTACAACTACCAATCCATCAGATTATATCAACACATTATATAACCTCGGAATTATCCAATGGGCTAACAGCAATTTGACTGAAGCTGAAAGAATTTTAAGTCTGGCACTCGAAAAAGCTCACAACAATCTTGGAAACTCTCATCCATTATTTTCCTCATGCCTTAATTCACTGGGCATAGTCAGATGGCAGCTGGGAAAATTGGACGATGCTCTCAAAAATCTAAAAGAAGCGGTTTTTTTAAGAAAAATTATTTTCGGCGATAAACATCCGACCTATGCAAGCACCCTTCACGTTCTCGCTGGATTACAAAAGGAAATAGGTCTGTATGATGAAGCAGAAAAAAACTACCGAACAGCCTGCAAACTATATATACAGAAAGTCAACACCTATTTTCCTTTCTTGAGTGAAAAGGAAAAAACAAAATTCTATGTGGATATAAAAGAACGTTTTGATTTGTTCAATAATTATGTTATTTCCCGTTATGACGAAAATCCAATGTTGCTTGGCGATATGTATAATTTCCGCATAGTTACAAAAGCTATTCTTCTGAATAGTCAAAAAACATTAAGAAACAGAATTACAGCAACTCAGGATAATTCAATTATTAATCTTTATCAAACTTGGAAAAATCATTGCATTGAACTTGCTAAAATTTATTCCCAGACATTAAGAGAAACTCAATTCTATGGTCAAAATATTGATTCATTAGAAAATGAAATAAATTCTATCGAAAAAAAACTATCAAGAAAATTTGGTTTTATTGAGCGAGAAATAGATAAAAAGACTGCAACATGGGAAGACATTCGTAAATCACTTTCGGGCGATGAAGCTGCTATCGAAATAATCAGATTTAACAAATTCAACCGAAATTGGACAGATACTATCTTCTACGCTGCACTGATTATCACAAAAGAAACAGTTGATTTTCCTGAAATCGTGCTTTTGAATAATGGCAGTGATCTGGAAAAGCGGTATTTCAAAAATTATACAAAAAGTTTATCATTTAGATTGCCCGATGTTATCACCTATCATTTCTTCTGGGAAAAAATTGAAGAAAAAGTAAAAGGAAAGAAAAACATATTTATTTCGCCAGATGGAGTTTATAATAAAATAAATATTTCTTCACTCCTCAGACCTGATAATTCATATGTTATTGATGATTTTAACATAAAGATTGTTACAAACACTAACGAACTAAAATTACGTGATAAAAAATTCAAATTTTCATCTAAGCAGGCTTTGCTCTTTGGAAATCCAGATTTTGACAATCCAATTCTTTTTCCACCCTTGCCAGGAACAAAAGAAGAACTATTACAAATCTCCCAAAAATTATTACAGAATAAATGGAATATTCAGCTTTTTGAAAACAAAATGGCAACTGAGTCAAACTTTAAAAATGCACCCAAAAAAGGACTGATTCATATTGCAACTCACGGCTATTTCTTCGAAACAAATGATGTTATCAGCACAAGAGATATATTTGGTCTGGAATTCAAAAAACTACCAGAAAATCCCTTACTAACATCTGGTTTAATATTTTCTAACCAATTAATGGAGAACGTAAAGTCATTTTCCGATGAGAATTACGATGATGGCATTTTTACTGCCTTAGAAGTCTTGTCTGCTGACTTCGATAAAGTTGATTTGCTTGTTCTGAGTGCCTGTGAAACTGGCTTGGGTCAAATAAAAAACGGAGAGGGTGTTTATGGACTCCAAAGAGCTTTTATGATAGCTGGAGTAAAAAATTTAATTATGAGCCTCTGGAAAATCAATGACTATGCCACTCAATATCTTATGAATGAATTATATAACAAACTTATTAGTGGCGATAGCCTCGAAGAATCTTTTCGGAATGCTATCCTTGCAACTAAAGCAAAATTCAATCATCCATACTTTTGGGGTTCTTTTATTTTTGTTTCAAATAATTAATTATGTCTGAATTAAAAATTTTAACAAGTAATCTAAAAAAATTTGTTTCTTCCCTTAAATTAAGGAAGCATCGTGAGGAAAGTCATCTTTTTATTGCCGAAGGACAAAAGCTTTGTCAGGAATTATTAAAAAGTAATTATGAGCCTGAGTTTTTAATCGTTCGTTCAGGTTACTCCAAAGAGACTGAGAATTTATTAAATCAATATTTTCGCAAAGGGGTTGTAGTATATATTTCTCGGAAACAGCAATTTGACCAGCTCTGCGAAACAAAAACACCTCAGGATATATTCGCTGTTGTTCGTATCCCGGACAAAGAAATTAACCTTCAAGGTCCTTTTATAGCACTCGATGGAATTAGCGATCCCGGAAATCTGGGGACAATAATAAGAACTGCTGATTGGTTTGGCTTCACAAACATAATTCTTGGCAATTCTACAGTTGATAAATTCAATTCAAAGACAATAAGGGCATCAATGGGTTCCTTTTTCAGAACAAATATTATCAGAGTAAAAAATCTTTCGGAATTTCTAAAGACAAACTATGATAATTACGATATATATGGTGCTTGTTTGGATGCATCAAACAAGATGGAAAGTATAAAGCCAAACAGAAACTTTGGCTTGGTATTTGGTAATGAATCAAATGGAATATCAAAAAACACTGAAAGGATATTGACAAAAAAATTTTTGATCGGCGGATCAGGAAAGGCAGAATCTCTGAATGTAGCAGTTTCCGTAGGAATTTCATTATAT
>CALHRB010000160.1 GCA_938038165.1 Candidatus Kapaibacterium sp.
CATTAATCGTAGCTTCGTTTGGTGTTTTAATCGGTGTTACATTCTCAAGTGGCATGATGGAAATTGCCCGTAAAGGAATTTTCAATCCTCAGTTTTTCACTATGCCCGAACTTTTGGTAATATTCTTAGCAGTAATGCTGACCGATATAATACTTCTTGATTTTTTCAATACATTCGGTTTGCCAACATCAACTACAGTTTCTCTTGTGTCTGGTATGTTTGGTGGTGCATTGGCGATGGCTTTAATTAAAACTTTGGATGCAAATCTTGATTTATCTTATGTTTTCAATTATTTAAATACATCAAAAATATTAAGCATTTACACAGCTATACTGGTCTCGATTTTATTTGCTTTTTTATTTGGCTTTTTAATTCAATTCATATCAAGAATCATCTTTACATTCAAATTCAGAGCGAGGTATAAAAAATACGGTGCTATTTGGGGTGGTATAGCATTGACTCTGATAAGCTATTTTATAATAATTGAAGGAATTGAAGGAGCTTCGTTCGCAACTCAAGAAATGATTGCCTTTATTAATTCAAATATATTACAGATTTTAGGTATAAGCTTAATTTTTTGGACTGTTGTTCTTCAAATAATCAATTCATTTACCAAATTTAATTCTTTGAAACTCATTGTACTGATAGGAACCTTTGCTTTAGCTTGGGCATTTGCAGCGAACGATTTAGTTAATTTTATCGGTGCTCCTCTGGCAGGTTTAGCAGCCTATCAGTCTGCCGCAAATTTTTCTGACCCCCTTAATGCTCTGATGACTGACCTTTCAAAACCAGCAAAGGCTAATACTTATATGCTTCTTCTTGCTGGTGCGATAATGATTACAACCTTATTCATTTCGAAGAAAGCAAGGTCAGTAACCCGAACAGAAGTGTCGTTGGGCAGGCAGGAAGAAGGTATTGAGCTTTATGATTCTTATCCTTTTGTAAGAGCTTTGGTGCGTGCTGTGATTAACGTGAATAATTTTATCTTACGATTTGTTCCAAAGAATATTAAGGAATGGGTTCGTGGACGGTTGGATACCTCGAAGCTTGAACTTGAAAAAGATGCAGAAGGAAACGAAGCCTCATTTGATCTGGTAAGAGCAACAGTTAATTTGATGGTTGCCTCAGCTTTGATATCAGTCGGAACACATCTCAAATTACCTCTTTCTACTACTTATGTAACTTTCATCGTAGCAATGTCAACAGCTTTTGCTGACAGAGCATGGGGGACTGAAAGTGCAGTTTATAGAGTTTCAGGTGTTTTTACTGTTATTGGTGGCTGGTTTTTGACAGCGTTAATTGCCTCCATTATTGCTGGTATCATAGCGACGATAATTTATTATACGAGCGTTATTGGGATTATTGTTTTTCTTTCACTTATAGCTTTTATTCTAATCAGAACTGCTTTCATCCATAAAAGAAGAGACACCGAAATCAAATTAGCAGAAGAAAAATTAAAACTTAAAGTTGCAAAATTTTCCCAGGCAAGCGATTTTCTTAGCCAAAATATAGTTAAATTTATCAATTTACTTAATGAATCAATAAATTCAGGATATACCGGCACGATCAAAAGAAATTTAAAAGTGCTAAAAAAATTCAAAAATAAAGCGAAATCACTTAGAAATTTATCTGACACATTTTCGAAGGATTTACTGAACATTATCCAGAATTTTGATGATTCTGCTTTAGAATTCGGTAATCATTTTGCAAATATTTTAAGCGCCATTAATTCAATATCTGATAGCAATCATCATTTTGCTTCAATTGTATATAATTATGTTGATAATAACCATAAAGTATTTGGTGATTATCACGTGAACGATTTGAGAAAGTTAAACAAAATGTTAGTTAAGAATCTTGAATCTTTTAACGAATCTATTCAGAATGGAAATTATATATCAAAAGATACACTCAAAGATATGAGTAATGAATTTCATCACACAACAGAAAAAATATTAATTGCTCATATCAAAACAATTAAACAAGATGGAATTACACCACGAATGATTAGTGTCATTCTTCATATTATAAAAGACACACAGCACATTATGGAACAATTGGTCGAACTAATTGATTCTTACAGACAAATTCAATCTGATCTAAAAGATAAGATTAATGAACTGGAGAAAACAGAAATTTATTAAATCTCCTCAACTAACTTTAAGAAATCTTTATATGGAATTGCCATCAAACTTTGAGCATCGAAAGCTCCGTAATCCCTGCTAATAAGGGAAACTTTTGCCGCGGTTTCCTCGTCGGGTGCTTCGTATATATCAAGAAAATCGAATGGACCAAGAACAGCATAATGAGCGATAAATTTGACATCCGGGCATTTTTCTTTAACACGTTCGAGCCAGCTGCGTCCGATTGTTGCTCTTTCTTTCATTTTTTTGGACTCCTCGGGGGAGAGCTTTGTCATCAAGATGAATGTTTTCATATTAACCTCTCTAAATGATTCTGGATTTTCAAATTTATAATAACAAAAAATAATAACCAAAAAATATTTTGCTTGACTATTAACTTTTTTTATATTATATTCGGATAAATAAATCTGATTATAAATGAAAAAGGTTTTATGGCGGCTTTATCAAAGTCATGTTTGTATGGAATTTTGGCAACCAGCTACTTGTCAGCTAACTCTGCCAAGGATAAAAAAATTACTGTTTCTAAAATCGCAGAAGATTTAGGTATATCATTTCACTATCTTGCTAAAATTATTCAAACTTTGAGTTTTAATGGAATTGTAAAGACTAAAAGGGGTGCCAATGGAGGGATAGAGTTAGCAAAAGATGCTAATCAGATTACTGTTTCGCAAATAATTGATTCACTGGATAATCCGAAGTTTGATACGCTAATACATGAAAATGGAACTAATCTTAAAGAAAAGAATTCATCAGATAGTATAAATAAATTATATGAAAAGTTTATTGAAATGTACAAAAATTCTACAATAAGGGAATTTAGCTCACTGATATCCTTAGAAAACAAATAAATTTTTTTTATCAATAATCGGAAAAATAAATCTGAAATATAGAAAGGAATAATTATGAAAACAGAATTTAATCAAAAAAAACAAAGGAAAATAAATATTAAAGGAGGGCATGCTGTCATCTTGTTTTTTGCATTTTTTATCATTGGGTCTTTCTTGGCTTTAATTTCTTGTGGAGAACAGAAAGAGGGAGTAAAAGAGGAGTTTTTAGTCATCAAAGGAACTAAAATAGAAGAATTCAACCCCGAAAGGGCTGAGAAAGGATCAAAAATTTTTGCAGAAAAATGTGCTGCTTGCCATAAATATGATGAGAAATTTGTTGGACCACCTTTGGGCAATGTATTCAAGAAACGTTCAGTTGATTATATTATGAGTCAGATACTTGATCCGGAAAAAATGATCAAGAACAACGATACTACAAAAGCCTTATTAAAGCAATATATGACTCAGATGCCAAATCAGCATTTATCTCACGATGAAGCTTTGTCTGTTCTGGAGCATTTAAGGGCAAAAGCAGAAGGTAAATAAATTTTAATGTTTTTTTGTAATTAATGAAAGGAAAAATTTATGCAAAAAAGAGCAATCTTCTACTTGATAATTATTATTTCCATCTCTTTGATTTTTTTGTTATGGGGATGTCCATCAAGCAAGCAGGGGACTGTTTCGGGTGATGTAGCTTCCCGGGTATATGTTCCGCCTGGAGAATATGATGAATTCTATGGGTTTTTTTCGGGAGGATTCAGCGGACAACTATCTGTCTATGGTATTCCGAGCGGACGATTATTCAGAGTAATACCAGTTTTCTCTCAAGACCCAGAGAAAGGTTGGGGATATAGTGAGGAGACCAAACCTATGCTGATGACTTCTCATGGTTTCATACCATGGGATGATGCTCATCATCCAGAATTATCTCAAACAGATGGTATTGCTGATGGGAGATGGATTTTTATTAATGGAAACAATACACCCAGGATAGCTCGTATTGATTTGACTACATTTAGAACAGCAGAGATAATTGAGTTACCAAACAGTGCCGGAAACCATTCATCGCCATTTGGGACAGAAAACACTGAATATGTTGTAGCCGGAACAAGATTCAGCATACCAATACCCAACGAAGATGTTTCGATAAATGAATACAAAGACAAATTTAAAGGGGCAATTTCTTTTGTAAAGGTTGATAATAAATCAGGCGAAATGGATCTTGCTTTCCAGGTACTGATGCCCGGTTATGATTATGACCTTGCCAGAGCTGGAAAAGGGAAATCCCACGGTTGGTGCTTTTTCTCAATGTATAACACAGAACAAGCCAATACCATCAAGGAAGTGAATGCTAGTCAAAATGACAAAGACTTTGTTGCAGCAATAAACTGGAAAAAGGCTGAGGAATATATCGCCAAGAAAAATTATAAAGAATTTGATGTCCAATATGCACATAATGTTTTTAATGAAGAGACTCAAACAGCAACATCAACTATGAAAAACAAAGTTAAAGTTCTAATTCCAGAAGAATGCCCGGGTTTAGTTTACTATATGCCTTCACCAAAATCTCCCCATGGCTGTGACGTTGATCCATCGGGAGAGTATATTGTCGCTGGAGGTAAGTTAGCAGCAGTAATTCCTGTTTTTTCTTTTACAAAAATGTTAAAAGCAATTGAAGATAAGAAATTTGACAAAACAATAGATGGAATACCTGTCTTGAACTATGAAGCTGTTATTGCGGGTGAAGTTCAGGAGCCCGGACTTGGTCCACTCCATACAGAATTCGACGACAATGGAAATGCCTACACTTCAATGTTTGTTTCCTCTGAGATTACAAAATGGAGTCTGAAGGATTTCAAAGTTCTGGATAAGATACCAACATATTATTCAATCGGACATCTTTTGGTGCCTGGTGGCAATACAAAAAAACCTTACGGGAAATATGTCATAGCACTTAATAAAATTACAAAAGATAGATATCTCCCGACGGGTCCGGAGCTAACACAGTCTGCCCAATTAATAGACATTTCAGGTGATAAGATGAAACTTCTTCTTGATTTCCCGACCATTGGCGAACCTCATTATGCTCAGGCAATTGCAGCCTCTATGATTAAGGATAAATCGTTAAAATTTTACAAGATAGAAAATAATAAACATCCGTATAAGACATCCAAAGAAGAAGATGCCAGAGTTGAAAGATCAGGAAACGTTGTCAGAGTATATTTAACTTCTATCAGATCGCATTTTGCGCCTGATAACATTGAGGGAATCAAAGTTGGAGATGAAGTTTATTTTCATGTTACAAATCTTGAGCAAGATTGGGATGTGCCACACGGTTTTGCTATCAAGGGAGCAGAAAATGCCGAACTGCTTATAATGCCCGGCGAAACCCTTACATTAAAATGGACACCTAAAAAACCCGGAGTTTATCCATTTTATTGCACTGACTTTTGTTCAGCTTTGCATCAGGAAATGCAGGGGTATGTCCGAGTCTCTCCTGCTAATTCTCAAACAAAATTAGCCTGGAACACTCAGAATAAAAAGTAAATTACTATGAACCTTCCACACTGAGTGGAAGGTTCATTCTTTAATTCTAATTTAGGACAAAATTAACTGAAATGGTTGTGTTATGAAAAACAAAGCAAGAATGATGATGTTATTGGCTTCGTTGATTCTGATTGGGATTTATTTTTTGCCGATTTGGAATATTAGTCTTGAAGCTCCTCAATTTCCCGAAGGTCTTGGATTATATATTAACATATCATCTATTGAAGGGCATAAAGAAAACGACTTGAACAGCATAAACAATCTGAATCATTATATCGGAATGAAAAAAATCGACCCTGATTCAATACCTGAACTAAAGATTATGCCTTTTATTATAGCTTTTTTTATTTTATTTGGTTTATTGGCTTCATTTATCAGCAAAAAATGGTTGATTGTAGTTTGGGTTGTGCTGCTCATATTAGTAAGTATTGTCGGAATCTATGATTTTTATCTTTGGGGTTATGATTATGGACATAATTTAGACCCTAAAGCTATAATCAAGATACCGGGGCAGTCATATCAACCGCCTGTTTTTGGAACAAAGCAACTTCTTAATTTTACGGCTCACTCTTATCCGGCTACAGGAGGAATTTTGCTTGGAGTTTCTCTTATTCTTGGAATAACAGCTTTTTTTATAGCAAATAAAAATCAACAATCAATGCAGAATATTAAGCTGGTGTCAGTTTTGTTTTTGGGAGCTTTTGTTTTTATATCCTGCAATACTGAACCTAAGCCAATAGAATTCGGATTTGATAATTGTCATAAATGCGGAATGACTATAGCTGACGAAAAATGGGGGGCTGAGATTGTTACTCATAAAGGTAAAGTTTATAAATTTGATGCTGTTGAATGTATGGTTTCTTATTATCTTGAAGAAAAAGAAGTAAATCTTGAGGCTGAAATACATTCATTTTGGACAATAAATTATCTTAAACCGGGAGAGTTAATTGACGCTACAAATGCTTATTACTTAAAAAGCCCTGAATATCAGTCTCCTATGGCTTTCAATACCCCATCTTTCAAAACAAAAGAGGATAGAGATAAAAGCATAAAAACTAATAACGATTTACCTATGAATTGGAATGATCTTATCGAAGCTGTCAAAAAAGAATGGACGGATTAATATAAACCATAAATGACAATCAAATTTTTATATGTTATATTATTTCTTGGAATTATTAATTCTTTTGAGTCCTTGTCTAAAATTTTATACGTCAACAACAAAAAAAATTCCAATATTCAAAGTGTTGTTGATTCGGCTCAAAATGGTGATACAATTATTATAAATCAAGGTGAATACAGACAGAGCAAAATTTTAATTTCAAAAAATATAACATTAATTGGAAAAGGTGAACCTGTTATTGATGGTAAGGATTTAGAAGGCAGCGTTATTTATGTTGAATCAGCCAAAGTTAATATAAAAGGACTGACTATCAGAAATGTTAAGAGAACAGCAATAAAGGATAATGCTGCTATTAGATTGAGTAACTCAAAAGGTTCTGTCATTGAAAATAATAAAATTATAAACGGCTTCTTCGGTATTTATTTAGCAAGGTGCGACAATTTTATAGTTAAAAATAATAAAATCTATGGGTTATCGAAAACCGAAAGTTCTTCAGGCAACGGTATTCATCTTTTCCGATGTACAACTGCAGTAATTAGAGATAATTATATTGAAAATCACCGTGACGGTATCTATCTCGAATTTGTTTCAAAAGCTAATATTTTGCGAAATCACAGTCTGCTTAATTTAAGATACGGGTTACATTTTATGTTTTCTGATGGATGTGATTACGAAAGAAACAAATTCGAAAAAAATGGTGCAGGTGTTGCTGTAATGTATTCAAAAAATGTCAATATGAGATTAAATGAGTTTGAAAATAATTGGGGTAGCTCTGCTTATGGACTTTTATTAAAAGATATCAGAGATGGAGAAATAACCCAAAACAAATTCAATAATAACACTATTGGTATCCACATGGAAGGCTCAAACAGGCTAATCTTCAAAAAAAATGACTTTATCAAAAATGGTTGGGCTCTGAAAATAATGGGTAATTGTATGGATAATCATTTTAATCAGAATAATTTTATTTCTAATACTTTCGATGTGGCAACAAACAGCAAACATAGTTATAGCTATTTTGATAATAATTTTTGGTCTGGTTATACTGGTTATGATATTGATAGAGACGGGATAGGGGATGTTCCTTATTCACCTGTTACTCTATTTTCGGTTGTTTCCACGAATAATCCTGAAGCAATGATTTTGCTACATAGTTTCTTTATTCAAATTCTCGAAATAGCCGAAAAAGTATTTCCCTCGCTAACGCCGGAGACGTTGAAAGATAAGAGACCATTAATGAGCAAAATATATGATTAGGATAAATAACATTGATAAAAGATATGGAAAGATTACTGCTCTCGAAGGAGTAAGCTTCGATGTTCAGTCAGGCAAAATAATTGCAATCGCCGGTCCGAACGGCTCGGGGAAATCTACATTAGTTAAAATTATCCTTGGACTTGTCAAAAATGATAATGGGGACATATATTTAAATAACTATAAATTGAATTCTCATCATCATTACAGAAAACAAATAGGTTATCTTCCTCAGATTGGACGCTATCCCGAAAATTTAACCGTAAGTGAAGTGATTTCTATGATAAAGGATATTGGTGAGGATGAAGAAACATTCGAAGCTGATCTGATAGAAGAATTTGAGTTAGAAAATCATCTTAAGAAAGAAGTAAGAACATTATCCGGAGGTACTAAGCAGAAATTAGGGATTATTCTGGCTTTTATGTTCAAAAAGGATTTACTGATTCTGGACGAGCCAAGCTCTGGACTTGATCCTATATCATCAGGAAAACTCAAAAATTTAATTAAAAATAGAAATTCCTCTGGCAGCACAGTTCTGTTGATTTCTCACATAATGAGTGAGGTAGAGGAACTTGCTGATGAGATTATATATTTTCTTAACGGCAAAATTTGTTTTCGAGAAAAAATAAGGAATTTAATTGAGGAGACCGGCGGCAAAAATCTCGAGCAAAGCATAGCATTATTTTTAAATAGTAGAGCTAAAAAGACATAGTGTTTTTAAAATTATTTAAATATTCCATAAGAGATGTTGCAAGGAGTAAATGGCTTTTGTTATACGGTTTATTTTTCTTTGTACTTACTGAATTTCTGATATGGTTTTCGAGCGATATATCAAGGGCTGTTATAAGCCTTCTAAATGTTATCATTATAATAATTCCACTTGTGAGCATTATATTCGGAACTATATACATATATAATTCAAGGGAGTTTGTAGAGTTATTACTTTCACAGCCTATTAGCAGAACAAGTCTTTATAATTCTTTATATTTAGGTTTAACTATTCCATTGGTAATTGCATTTCTTTTTGGAGTGGGAGTTCCGGTTTTAATACAAACAGATATAGATATTGGTATTCTTGTTATCATTATTTTATCAGGAGTTGCTTTATCTTTTATATTTGTGGGAATTGCGTTCTCAATGGCTTTATCATTCGACGATAAGGTCAAAGGTATGGGATTTGCTTTTATTGTTTGGTTAATATTAAGTATTGTTTATGATGCTTCCATTTTGCTATTAATTTGGCTTTTAGGGGATTACCCACTCGAAACTGCTCTTATTATCGTAAGTTCAGCCAATCCTATTGACCTTTCGAGGATTATTGTTATGTTGAAATTCGATGTTGCCGCTCTGATGGGTTATACTGGTGCGATATTTCAACGCTTCTTTGGGGGTATGATTGGTATTCTG
>CALHRB010000161.1 GCA_938038165.1 Candidatus Kapaibacterium sp.
TATCAAATTTGTCAATAATTCTTAATATTGATTGTTCTAAATTTTCGTACAAAATTCCATATTGTTTCAAAATTCCCTTTAAGATTTTCCTATTGTTAACCTTTACAATATAGTCTCCTCTATTCAAACCAATTTCTTCAAGTGCATCAGAAAGAATCATACATACTTCGGCATCTGAAGAGATTTCACTAGTGCCAACAGAATCAAAATCTAATTGCCAAAACTCTCTGAACCTTCCGGGATCAATTGATTCTTCATACCTAAAGACAGGTCCATATTGAAATCTTCTAAATAATGGAGCATTTTCAGTTTTTATTTTTCCTTTTAAATTATCTATCCAGAATTTTTCAGAATAAAGACGGGCTAAAGGAGCGGTTAAATCATATCTAAGGGCTAGGAAATGATTTTCCATTATTACCCTACCGAATGAATCCCTATCTTCTTTTCCAGTATTATCGTAGGTTGGTTCTTTTTCTGGATTTCTAAAAGAATAAATGCCTTTATCAACTGTATCAACATCAGGTAAATATTTTCCTAAGCATTCGGCATATTCTAAAATAGGTGTGTCCCAATGTTCAAAGCCATATAACTTATATACTTTTGATGCCGCTTCAATTATTTTCAATTTTGTAGCATTCAATTTAGGATTAATATCTCTGAATCCCTTTATTTTTGACGGAATAATATATGTCATTTAATAACCTTTCTAAAAAAAAGTACCACCGACGGGGCTCGAACCCGTGACCTTCTGATCCACAGTCAGACACTCTAGCCAACTGAGCTACGGTGGCATCAGTTATAGTGCAAAAATACGAATATTTTTCGTTTTAATTAGCATACTTTTTGAAATTTTCAAAATTTATTACTGAATATTTTCAAAAAATTGGGAGAGACTTCCCGGTGAAACTGGTAAGGCTTTCAAAGCTTTTTGTGTCTATCGAGACCTTCGACAGAACCGCAACTTCACTGTTCTTCTTGAAAAACTTGGTAAGAAGAGTAAGACACAATTTGCGGTTTGGTCAAAGAAATACAATTGGCAGGCAAGGGTAAATGCATTCGACGATGACGAAGAAAGGAAAAACAGAGTAAAGCAACAGGAAAGCATTCAGAAAATGAATGAAAGACAGGCTCAACAGGCAGAAACTTTTCAAAGAATTGTATTTCTGCCTGTTACCGCTTTTTCCGAAAGGCTTAAAAAAGACAAAGACAATAAGATGCCTGCAATTGAAGATTTGAACAAGCTTACTACAGTTGAGCTTATTGATTTGATAATTCAGGTTAGCAGGACTTATGGTAATCTTGTCAACATCGAAAGAATAGCCCGCGGAGTACCTACTGAAATCGGTAGAAATGAGAATACAATTTTATTACAACCTCATAAAGATAAATTTGGAGAGTTAGTAGCCAATGACGAAGAATCAACAGAAGCTCTACTTAAATTCCTCTCTGCCGTGGGAGATGCTCAAAACGGCAAGCCCGGCAACAATGGCAATGTATCTATCGAAAGGGAGGTATCAGATAGCGCCGCATATTAACATTTTGAATAAAAAACTTCTTGACGTTGCCGGAGGAAGAACGAAAAGGTTAATTGTTAATATGCCCCCAAGACATGGAAAATCTGAACTCATTTCGAGATATTTTCCGGCTTGGTATCTTGGAACATATCCTGAAAGAAGAATAATTCTGGTTTCTTATGAAGCCGGTTTTGCCGCATCTTGGGGAAGAAAAACTAAAGAGTTGTTGGAAGAACACGGAGAAGATTTATTCGGTATAAAGTTAAACAGATTATCAAATTCTGCATATCGTTGGGATGTTTCCGGTAATGAAGGTGGATTGAATGCAACAGGCGTTGGTGGAGCTATTACAGGTAAAGGTGCTAATGTACTAATTATTGATGACCCTGTCAAGAATGACGAACAGGCTAATAGTAAAACATACAGGGATAAGACTTATGACTGGTTCAGGGCAACTGCTTATACAAGGCTCGAGCCTGATGGAGCAATTATCGTAATAATGACCAGATGGCATTTTGACGACCTTGCAGGAAGACTTGTTAATGATACTGATTCTGATGATAAATGGGAAGTTCTAAGCTTTCCTGCATTAGCAAAAGAAAATGATGTTCTTGGAAGAGAAGAAGGAGAACCACTTTGGAAATTCCGGTATCCGGAAGAAAAACTTCAAAACATCAAAAATCAAATCGGTTCATATTGGTTTTCAGCATTGTATCAACAACAACCTATTGCAACAGAATATCAAATCTTCAAAACTGAATGGTGGAAAGAATATTCAGAAATTCCTGCCGGAACAATTCTTATTCAATCATGGGATACAGCTTTTAAGGAAAAGGAACAAAATGATTTTTCAGTTTGTACTACTTGGTTGCTTTCAGAAAAAGGTTATTTTCTAATTGACTATTGGAGAGCTAAAGTCTTATTCCCTGACTTGCAAAGGCAGGTGATTTTACAGTACCATAAGCACAAACCAAATGTAGTTTTGATTGAAGATGCCGCAAGCGGTCAAAGTCTTATTCAGGTTTTGCAAAGGGAAACAAAAATACCTATTAAAGCAATTCCAGCAATAAAAGATAAGGTGACAAGAGCGCATTTGATAACACCATTACTCGAAGCAGGAAAAGTATTTGTTCCTAATAATGCTCAATTCTTAGCTGATATTATCAATGAATGTTCGGAATTTCCTTATGGAAATCATGATGATATTGTTGACAGCATTACTCAGGCTCTCGATTTCCTGAGAAAAAGAACTTCCGACAAAAATTTCAGTTACCTGACAAAATTAAACAAGAAACAAGACAACTATTTTACAAGCTATTAAGGTTTGAATTATGGGATTGATTAAAAGAATAAAAAATATATTCTCGGATTCACCACCAATTAAGAGTGGGAATAATGAGAAAAGACCTTATCCGCTTGGAGTAATTGCTACAAGACAGGCTTTTCTTTTCAGCGCTATGAACGAATTATTGCCTAATCCTGATGTTATTCTTGAAAAGAACAAGGAAACACTTGAAACATACAGGAATTTCTTGTATGATGCTCATGTGTCAAGTTGTGTTCAATCAAGAAAATCAGGTGTTCTAAGCATGGATTGGGAGATAAACCGTGGAGGTCAGAAAAGCACAGAAGCAGAATTCATTGAGCAAGTATTCAAGGAACTTGATTTAAGGCAGATAATCAGTGATATGCTCGACGCACCTTTATACGGTTACAAACCTCTTGAAATATACTGGGGAGAAACAGAAGATATTAATGGATTTATTGTTCCAAAAGACATCAAAGGCAAGCCTTCTTGGTGGTTTGAGTTTGATGGAAATAATATGTTACGATTTAAAGACAAGTACAATGCTAATGGTGTTTTACTACCAAATAAGAAATTTCTGATCGTTCAAAATAATGCAACCTATGACAATCCTTATGGAGAAGCTATTCTTGCAAAATGCTATTATCCGGTAATTTTTAAAAAGGGTGGAATGAAGCTTTGGTCTATCTATACTCAAAAGTATGGTATGCCTTTTCTACATGGCAAAATTGGACTTGGAAAAGGACAGGAAGAAGCTCTTGAATTATTTAATGTATTGGAGAAACTTCAACAAGACGGAATCGCAGTAACAGAGGAAGAAGTAAATATCGATATTTTGGAATCGGCTAAAACAAGTTCAGCAGACATTTACAAGAGTTTGCTTCACTTTTGCAATGCTGAAATTTCAAAAGCCATACTTTCTCAAACATTAACAACAGAACAAGGCGACACAGGTTCTTATGCAATGTCACAAACGCATCTGCAAGTCAGAAAAGATGTTGTTGACTCCGA
>CALHRB010000162.1 GCA_938038165.1 Candidatus Kapaibacterium sp.
GAGAACACAACATAAAATCAAATAGTAATTAATTTTTTATATACACATTCAGGAGAATTTTATGGTTGGTATAGTTGGTTATGGAGCATATGTTCCCGCCCACAGGATAAAATCCTCAACTATAGCAGAGCAATGGGGTTCAGATCCCTCAGCAATAGAAAGAGGTCTTCTTCTCATAGAAAAGACAGTTCCGGGGCAGGATGAAGATACAATTACTATCTCGGTTGCTGCTGCAAAAAATGCTTTGAAAAGGGCAAGAATTGACCCACAAAAAATTGGAGCCGTTTATATTGGTTCAGAATCTCACCCGTATGCCGTAAAACCGTCTGGAACGGTTTTAATAGATGCTCTTGGAATAGGACCTCATGTTCATGTCGCTGATTATGAATTTGCTTGCAAAGCTGGTTCGGAAGCAATGTATGTTGCTTATAGCCATATAAAGTCAGGGGAAATGGAATATGCTTTGGGCATAGGTACCGATACATCGCAGGGAGCCCCTGGCGATGCCCTTGAATTTTCTGCTTCTGCCGGTGGAGCAGCTTTTATTTTTGGAAAATCTAATGCTATTGCAGAAGTATTATTTACTCATTCATATACATCAGATACTCCTGATTTCTGGCGAAGAGAATATCAGAGATATCCTCGGCATGGTGGCAGATTCACTGGTGAACCAGCATACTTCAAACACATTCTTGGTGCGTCAAAAGCTATCCTTGAAAAATCCGGTATGAAAGCTTCTGACTTTGCTCACGCTGTTTTTCACATGCCAAACGGTAAGTTTCCACTAAAGGTTGGCAAATCACTCGGATTCACAAATGAACAAATGGAACAAGGATGGGTGGTTAACATAATGGGTAATACCTATTCCGGTTCCTCACCGACGGGTTTGACAGCAATACTTGATGTTGCAAAGCCCGGTGATAAGATATTTATGTGTTCCTTTGGATCTGGTGCGGGGAGTGACTCTTTTATTTTTCAAGTAACTGACAAAATTCTTGAAGTTCAGGATTTAGCTCCTAAAACACGAGATCTGTTAAATAATAAAAAAATATATTTATCCTATGGTAAATATGCTTCATTTCGTAAAAAAATATTATTTAATGACTAATTTAATTGAAAATAAATTCAGGAGAAATTATGCGTGATGTTGCAATTATCGGCGTTGGAATGACCAAGTTCGGTGAACTTTGGGAGCAGGGAATCAGGGACATGTTTGCTGAGGCTGCTATCAAAGCAATGGACGACGCCGGAGTAAAAAAAATTGATTCTTTCTATGTGGGAGCGATGTCGAGTGGATTATATACTTATCAGGAACACCTGAGTTCTCTGATGGCTGATTATATGGGTCAGATAGGGGTGCCCGGTCTTCACGTTGAATCTGCTTGTGCGTCAGGAGGCTCTGCTGTTCGTTCGGCTTTTATCGAAGTTGCTTCCGGTATCAGCGATATCGTTCTTGCAGGTGGTGTTGAAAAGATGTGGGATGTCGAAGATGGAACTATCGTTCTTGCTACTGCTGCAGATCAGGAATATGAGGCATATAATGGTGTAACTTTCCCGGGTTTATATGCTATGATCGCAAGGGTTTATATGGAAAAATATGGATTGACACGTGAGGAATTAGCACAAGTGCCAATAAAAAACCATAAACATTCAGTTAATAATCCGAATGCTCAATACCCTTTTGAATTAAGTTTGAATGATGTTCTTAAGTCTTCTATGGTTGCCGATCCATTAAGATTAATGGACTGTTCACCAATAACTGACGGGGCTGCTGCTGTAATACTCTGCCCTTTGGATAGAGCAAAAGAGTTTACTGATAAACCTGTTAGAATAAGAGCCATTGGTGCAGCAACCGGACCAATTGCATTACATGACCACAAAGACCTTACACGTCTGGATGTAGTCAAACTCGCCGGCGACAGAGCCTACAAAATGGCAGGATTATCACCTTCGGATATTTCATTCGTTGAAGTTCACGACTGCTTTTCAATAGCTGAAATTATCGTTGCCGAGGAACTTGGTTTCTTTGAATATGGTACAGCAGGTAAAGCAATTGCCGAAGGTCAGGGAACTTACGGCGGAAAGATAGTTATAAATCCAAGTGGCGGATTGAAAGCGAAAGGTCACCCTGTCGGAGCTACTGGGGTTGCTCAGGTTATTGAAGCTTATTATCAATTGTCAGGCAAAGCTGGAGCCCGTCAGGTTCCAAACGCTAAATTTGGAATGACCCAAAACATGGGTGGTTCCGGTGGTAGTTGTATTGTTCATATATTGGAGGCACTCTAATGGCAGATAGCGCAAGATATCACAGAGAACGATTTCATCGTTATGCCCTCGAGGCTCAAAAGTTCGATAGCGGTTTTATTTCATTGCCAAATCGTTATATTGACCCTCATAGTGGTTCAAGAACCTACGAAAAAATAAATCTAAAAGGAACAGGAACGATTTTATCTTATACAATTATTTATATAGCTTCTGACCAATTTGCTCATACTACTCCTTATCCGGTTGCAATAATTGAAACCGACGAAGGAGCAAGAATAACGGCTATGGTTACTGATTGTGATATAAATGATGTGAAAATTGGTGCTCGGGTTGAACTCGTCTTCCGTAAAATTTTGGAAGAAGGAGAATCCGGTATAATTAATTATGGATACAAAGCCGTATTAATTTAATTCATTGTTCTGATTTTATAACTTTATCAGGTTTCAATTTTTTAAATGTCTGAAAAGATTTTGTAGGGGTAAATAGCGATGTTTACCCCTACATTTATTTCTTAATTTTCTTTATAATTTCATGTAATTGAGATATGAAAAAGTATATCAAGCTAATCTTTCATCGAGATAATTCTTGATATTGCTTTCTGAAACTCTGTCCTGAAGCATAGAATCGCGATTACGGATTGTAACCGAACCATCTTCAAGAGTTTGACTATCAATTGTGATGCAAAATGGAGTTCCAATTTCATCCTGTCTTCGATATCTTCTGCCAATAGCACCCGATGAATCAAATTGAGCCCTGAAATTTTTATGTAAATCTTTGTAAATTTTTTCGGCTAATTCAGGCATACCATCCCGATTGACTAAAGGAAACACAGCAACACTAATAGGTGCGAGTTTGCTATTTAAATGCAAAACAGTCCTTTTTTCTGTTTTTCCATTTTCGCCAATTACATCTTCTTCGTCGTAAGAGTCACATAAGAATGCCATAAAAGAACGAGTTACTCCACCGGAGGTTTCAACAACGTAAGGTATATAACGTTCGTTATTTACTGAATCAACATATTCCATTTTTTTGCCGGAAAATTCCTGATGGTTTCTAAGGTCGAAATCTGTTCGGGAATGAATACCTTCGATTTCGCCCCAACCCCAGGGAAATTTGAATTCAATGTCCACAGCTTTATTTGCATAATGAGCTAATTTATCGTGGTCTTTGAATTTCAAGTTTTCCTGTTTAATACCTAATTGCAAATACCAGCTGAACCGTTGTTCTTTCCAATATTCATACCATTCAAATTCATTACCGGGTTTGACAAAATACTGCATTTCCATTTGTTCAAATTCACGTGTTCTGAAGAGAAAATTTTTAGTGTTTATTTCATTTCTAAAAGCTTTACCAATTTGAGCTATTCCAAAAGGTATTTTCTGTCTTGTTGTTTGCAAAACAGTATTGAAATTTACAAAAATGCCTTGGGCTGATTCGGGTCTTAGATAAACAACGCTGCCATTGTCTTCAACGGGACCAATGAATGTTTTGAACATTAAATTGAAATTTCTGACCTCAGTCCAATCTTTTGTGCCCGAGACTGGATCGGGAATTTCATATTGAATAATAATATTATAATAGTCAGAGGGTTCTTTTGCCTGAGATAGCTTAGCTTCAATTTCATCTGCTAAATTGTCTTTTTTTTTATTCCTTAGTCTAACAATGAATTCTTCGATAAGATTATCTGCACGAAATCTTGCTTTGCTGGTTTTATTATCTATCATTGGGTCGCTGAATTGAGCAATATGTCCACTTGCTTCCCAGGTTCTTGGGTGCATAAGAATTGAAGCATCAACTCCTTCAATATCATCTCTGTATGTCATCGACTTCCACCATAAATCTTTCAGGTTTCTTAACATTTCAACACCCAAAGGACCAAAATCCCAACACCCGTTAAGACCTCCATAGATTTCAGAAGATTGGAACACAAAACCTCGTCTTTTTGCCAATGAAATTATAGTATCAAGTTTTACCATTTTTCTTGAAATATTATATTTTTTATAATAAATTTAAACTGTTTAGAGATGTCTATAAACAAAATTTATTTTCTTTCGTATTTTGTTGTTGAAATTTTAATTTTATTTTCAAGCAATTTATGTGTTGGGGTTCTGATAATAATTATGTTTATTTGGGTACAATTGATCATTATAATAAGAATTTAAATCTAATTAAGCTTAAAGACATTGCTGAGGGATATCAGATAAAGGAAAATTGCGGGGAAATCAATATTGGTTTTTCAAGAAATTTTCTCGAAAAAATAAAGGTAAAAAATTTTGAATGTTACGAAAATAAAATTGTTATATTTTTAAGCGAAAATTTTATTTACGAAAATGATTATTTTATTAATAAAGCTGTTTTTGTCCCTGAAAAATATATTATAAACGTAAAACCCGACTATTATTTGGTTAAAGATTTAATTGATTGCAAGGTGATAGACAATGAGACAGGCAGGTTTATTGGTAAAATATCCGATGTAAGCATTCTTCCCGGAAATGATGTTTGGTTTGTTGATACTGACGCAGGCGAAATTCCACTTCCGGTAATTAAAGATGTTATCCAAAAAGTTGATATTGAAGCAAAATGTGTCTATGTCAGATTACTTGACGGATTGATTGATTTGACAATAACAAACAAAGATGAAGAAAATCAGAGAAAATACTAAGGACATTATGACTATTGATGTAATTACTGCACATCCGGCAATGTTCGAGTCGGTTTTAAAAACAAGCATCATAAAAATAGCTCAGCAGAAGAAGATTGTCAAAATCAATTTACACAATCTACATGACTATGCTGATGATAAATTCAAACACATTGACGACACTCCATATGGCGGTGGTGCAGGAATGATAATCAAATGCGAGCCAGTTTTTAAATGCACAGAAAAATTAACCGAAGAAAGACAATATGATGATATTATTTTTATGACTGCTGATGGGGAACCGCTCAACCAGAGAATAGCCAACGAAATTTCAATGAAAAAAAACATAATAATTCTTGCGGGACACTACAAAGGAATTGATCAAAGAATAAGAGACAGCCTTGTTACAAGGGAAATTTCAATTGGTGATTATGTACTAAGTGGTGGAGAGCTACCTGCAATGGTTTTAATAGATGCAGTTGTAAGGTTGGTTCCCGGTGTGCTTGGTAATTCAGAATCAGCATTGGAAGATTCTTTCCAGAATGGCTTACTCGAAGCACCATATTATACCAAACCAGCCAACTTCAGGGGAATGAAAGTTCCCGAAGTTCTTTTGAGCGGTAATCACAAAGAAATCAGCCAATGGCGTGAGCAACAATCGTTACTGAAAACCCTAGAAAGAAGACCAGATTTAATAAACGATAAAAATGAATGACTCAAAGAATCAATCAGATTTTAATTTCTTTTTTTGATTCATCCCAAATAGCATCCATCTCTTCGAGGGTCATATCACTCAATTTTTTGTTGCTTTCTTTGGCTCTTTGTTCAATATACTGAAATCTTTTGATGAATTTATTATTTGTCAATTGAAGTGATTCTTCAGCCACAACCCCCTCGAAACGACAAGCATTAACGATAGAGAAGAGCAGGTCCCCGATTTCTTCTGTTTTATTATCAATTTTATCTTCGAGCAATGCTTTTTTTAATTCTTGCATTTCTTCCTCGACTTTAATCCAGACATCTTCCTTTTTCTGCCAATCAAAGCCAACTCTTGAAGCCTTATGCTGTATTCGTTCTGCTCTTAATAGCGATGGTAAAATTGAAGGAACGCCATCGAGAGCAGAATTCTTCCCTTCTTTTTTCTTTAAATTCTCCCAATTTTCAACGACTTCTTCTTCGCCCGAAACTTCGAGCCCGCCGAAGACATGAGGATGTCTGAAAATAAGTTTATCCTGTATCCTTTTGATGACATCCATCAAATTGAAATAACCTTTTTCCTCAGCCATAACGCTGTGCATTATTATATGAAGCAATAGATCACCTAATTCCTTAGATAATTCCTGGTAATCTTTGTTATGTATAGCATCAATTGTTTCGTAAACTTCTTCAACCATCAAATGTGCAATTGATTCTATTGACTGTTTTTTATCCCAAGGACATTCCTTCCTGAGTATTCTGATTATTTCAACTAATGTTTCAAATTGATCTTTTATTTCTTCTGGATTTTTGGCTTTTGGTATAGGTGTAATGTTATCTGACATTTTAAAACTAATCAATTTAAAAAAAACAATTAAACGTTATGAAGTTTAAAATAGTGAGTTCCCAGAGCAAAAGAATTAAATTAATTTTTTATGAATATTAAATTTTTTTATTTATAAAACAAATAATATTTTTGTAAAATTCTTAAATGAATTGAATGACAGCATCTCTTAAAAAGATGCTTTTTTATAACATTTATGGAATACAGAATGGAATCGAGGAACTTCTATGCTCTGATACTTGGTGTTTCGAGTGGATTTGGGAAAGCCACCGCTCATGAATTAGCCCGAAAGGGTTATAATATTTATGGTGTTCATCTTGATATGGGAAGCGGAAAAAAGCAGGCTGAGGAGTTTGCAGAAGAACTCAGATCTTTTGGCGTAAAGGTCAAATTTTTCAATGCAAATGCCGCTGATGATAAAGTTAGAGGGAATATTATAAATGTAATTAAAGAGGATTTCAAAGATGAGGTAAAACCAATGCTTAGGGTACTCCTCCATTCTCTTGCATTCGGTTCAATTCGTCCTTTTTTCTCCAGTAATCACGAAGAAATGATCAACAAAAAACAAGTCGAGATGACGCTTGACGTTATGGCGAACAGCTTGCTTTATTGGACACAAGATCTTTTCAAAGAAAACTTATTAGCAAAGAGTTGTAGAATTTTTGCACTTACAAGCATTGGTTCTCAAAGAGCTATGGTCAATTATGGTGCAGTCTCTGCAGCTAAAGCCGCAATCGAAGCTTATATCCGACAAATTGCAGTTGAACTTGCCCCTTATCAAGTAACAGCAAATGCTATAATGGCCGGACTCACCGATACTCCAGCAGCCCGAAAAATTCCCGGTTTCGAGGGAATGCTCGCCCATGCCAAACAACATAATCCATTTGATAGAAATACATTGCCCGAGGATGTTGCTCAGGCTATTTCACTGTTGGCAGATGAAAAATTCTATTGGATTAATGGTCAAACCATTGGTGTTGATGGTGGAGAAAACATTCTAAACTTTATAGGTTAGCCGAGCAACACATAAATTACATTCATAGCTATTCTATTATTAATTTATTATGATATAATGAATTACTTATTATTTTTGTTATTATTTTTTTGTAATCTTTTTCTTGGTTAAAGCAATGAATGATAATTTTTTTACTGAAGAACAAAATATGCTTCGTGAGATGGTTCGGGATTTCACAAATAATGAATTAAAACCTGTAGCTGCCAAAATTGACGAAGATGAAGCAATACCACCCGAAATAATAAATAAAATCAAAGAATTAGGTCTTTTGGGTGCTCCATTCCCGGTTGAATATGGGGGAAGCGGTTTTGGAGAAGTTGGTTACTGCATTGTTCAGGAAGAGATCGGAAGAGGTTGCCTTTCCACTGCAACTATGATTGGTGCACACTGTTCCATTGGAACAAATGCAATTTATATTGGTGGAGATGAACAGTTAAAACAAAGATATGTTGTCCCTTGTGCCTCTGGAGAAAAAATTGCTGCTTTTGCATTAACCGAGCAAGGTGCCGGCTCCGATGCTTTTAATCTTAAAACTAAAGCCTATCTTGACGGAAATGAATGGGTTATTAACGGTGAAAAGCTCTGGATAACTAACGGTCCTTTCGCTGACGTTTTTTCGGTTTTTGCAAGAACTAATCTTGGGATCACCGGATTTGTTGTCGAAAAAGGAACGCCGGGATTTACTCCTGGTGCTCCAGAAAGAAAAATGGGTATTCGTGGCAGTAAAACATCTTCTCTGACTTTCGATAATGTTCGGGTATCAAAAGAAAATATGATTGGTAAAGAAGGCAAAGGATTTCTGATAGCTATGAAAACTTTGGATGCTGGACGCTTAGGTCTTGGTGCAGCTTGTTTGGGTGCTTGCAAGGAATTGCTTGAACTTTCTACCAAATATGCTAAAGAAAGAAAACAATTTGATGAACCCATAGCAAATTTTCAGGCTATACAATTTATGCTATCAGAAATGGCTATTGAGATTTATGTGCTTGATACTCTTCTATACCACACAGCTAAACTTTATGACAGTGGTGATATGCTTTCCAGACAAGCTGCAATGGTGAAATATGTTGCTTCAATGGCTCTGGATAAATGCTCTGACCTTGCAATACAAATTCATGGGGGTATGGGTTATTCAAGAGAGTTACCTATTGAACGTTTTTATCGCGATTCAAGGATTAACAGAATTTTTGAAGGTACTTCCGAAGTTCAGAAACTTGTTATTGCAAGGGATATAATTAAAAGAAACGGTAAAATGTAAGGTTATTCTGTTATCTTTTCTTTTTTCTTTAATTCCAACAATTCTTTTTTTGCTCTTGCCTGGGCACTATCCTGAATCCTGAGGAATTCCTCAGGATTCTTGGTATATTCAAAATACTTTTCTCTGAAAGATTCTTTGGTAAAGCCATACTTCTGATATACTTTTAGAACTTTGGGATTTGCTTCCGCGGTGTCGGGGTATATTGCTCGTAATACCAATATTTCTTTCTGGGTTTCTATAAACCTATTCTTTTCTTCTTCCGAATTAGAACAAGAATAGAGTAATATAATAAATGAACAAACTAATATTTTGAAAATTTTCATCAAGCAAAAATAATAATTTTAAGCTCTAATAAAAAAATATGTTTATTAGTATTTATCACTCAAGAAAAGAATCAAGGCTGTGATAAAATATTTCTGAGCCCCTCTTCAATCCAAATTCAAATTCATCCTTGTTGCAGAGCTTGTTTGCAAGGTCAAGACCAAAGTTTATATGATGAATTTCATTCAAATGTTCATCGAAGTAATCGAGTTCATGGGATTGAAAACCGTAGTGAGCTATTAAACCAGCTTTTTTGGTTTTAGCCACTTCTGGTTGCTGCATTTCGAATGATTGTAGTGCTCCAAGCCTTGCCGATGGGGACATAAGTGATATTTCTTCAATGATATGTTTCAAACTGTGTGAATCCTCAGTTTTGGGTAATTTTTGAATCCATTTTGTCCAAAGTGTGATATGTCGGGTCTCGTCCTCAATTATTCTCTCTGAAGTTTCATTCTTAACATTTAAATCCTCCGTGATATTTTTCCAGAGTTCAGGAATATATGATATCA
>CALHRB010000163.1 GCA_938038165.1 Candidatus Kapaibacterium sp.
TCACCTCAAGCATTAAAAATATAACTGATTTATAATTAAATCCGGTAGCAAGGCTCATGGCATTTTCACAAGGCAGATTGGTTGAATAACAACCAAATATCTCATTTCTGGAAGAAAAATCAATAATTTCTTTTGCTGCAACTGAAGTTGCACTTTTTGTTAGTTCGGGAATTAAAAATCCTCGGTCGCCGGCAAATCCACAACAATCCGTATGTAAAGGCACAAAAACTTCATCTGAACACTTTTCTAAAATATTATGAAATTTATTGTTTAGTTCCATTCTTGTTGCAGAACAGGTATAATGGGGAACAACACATTTAACTTTGTTAACTTCAAGTTTATCAATGACATAATCATTAATGAATTCTATTGTGTCAATTATCTTTAATTTCTTGTAATAATCCAAAAGACCGATTTCCAGTTGTTTTTCGCAATCTTTAAGATTTTGACTGCAAGAAGATGAGTCAATTATGACTGGTAATTTCCCTTCATCAGACCAAAAATAAAGTTGCTTGATTAGTCTATTAACTGCTTTATCTCCTGCTTTTGAAAATCCTTTTGACTGAAAAATTGTTCCACAGCAGAAATCTGAGCAGTCCTTGGGTAAATAGAGCTTTAAATTTGCTTTCTCAGCCAATTTTAACATAGCTTCCGATAATGAAAGGTTCTCTTTTTGGTATTTACCTGTTATTCTGGAAACGCAGGATGGAAAATAAACAAAATTTGCATCTTTATTTGTTGTATAAACTGCCGGCGACGGTGAATTTACGTAAGAATTCCATTCTTTTAACTTAATAAGAGGGATAATTTGATTAATCAGTTTCAGAATCTTATTTAAATTATCTATACCTATTAGTTTCGAAATAAAGTTTAGACTACTTACAGCTGATTTCAGAAAAAATTCAAGTTGAGAAAAATGTCGGGAAAAATATTTTGAGAGGTTTAACTCTAAATAACTTTTATCATTTCTCCGCAAAATTTTAACCAAATTCCCGGTATTTATACCAATTGGACAATAAACTGAACACAAACCATCAACTGCACAAGTGTCCTTTTCATTGTATTCATAAAACTTTACTAATTCTTCAGGTAATTTTTTATTAAAAGTTCGAGCAATCTCTCTTTGAAGAACAATTCTTTTTCTGGGAGTTAAAGTCAGATTTTTGCTCGGGCAATGATTTTCGCAAAAGCCGCACTCTATACACCTATCGGCTTCGCTTTCTATCTTTGGGTAAATTTTGATGTTTTTCAGATGAACCTTTTCATCTTCATTGATTATAACTCCGGGATTCAAAAAATTATACGGGTCAATCAGTTTTTTTATTTCAAGCATAATTCTGAAAGCATCCATTCCCCACTCTTTTTTTACGAATGGAGCCATATTTCTGCCTGTTCCGTGTTCAGCTTTGAGTGAACCATCATATTTTACCACTACCAATTCAAACAAGTCCTCCATAAATGCTGCAAGCCTGTTAATTGCTCTGGGCTTGCTGAAATCCTCTGTCAGCATAAAGTGCATATTCCCATCCAAACCGTGACCATAAACCCCCGTTCTGTCAAAATTATATTTTAAAAAGAGCCTTTGTAGATCCGGAACAGCTTCTGGCAAGCTATTCAAGGGGAAACAAATGTCTTCGAGAATAAATGTTGTTTCTGGCTCCTTTGTATTTCCCAATGAGGCCAATAACCCCTTTCTTATGCTCCAGAGTTTAGATTGCAGAATACTGTTGTCTGTAATGAATGGCTCTCCTACCAATGAAAAATCTTTTATTATGTTTTTTATTGAATTCAATTTATTTTCTGACTCTTTCTCGCTTGAACAAGCATATTCAAAAAGCAGAGCGGAATTATTCCCTGAAAGATAAAGATTTGGGAAAACCTCACTTATTTTCTTTTTTACGGATAACAATGAAAAATAATCCATAAATTCAAGGGCTTCAACACCGCTATCCTTGATTGACTGCACCTGGTTAAGAGCTTCTTTTGAGCTCTGAAAAACCAATAGCCCAGTTAATTTTATGGGTAAGTCATCGAATAAACTCATCGTTGCTTTCGAAATAAACCCAAGAGTCCCTTCCGAACCAATCATCAGGTGTTCAAGTATATCAAGCGGGTCAGTAAATTCAACAAATGAGTTCAAAGAGTATCCAATCGTAGTCTTAATTTTGAATTTATTAACAATCTTGTTTCTTAAAGCGTCGTTAGCAAGTATTTTATTTCTAATTTCAAGAAGCCCTTTGAGCAATGCTGGTTCAAAATTTTTAAGATAAGCCGAATCTTGCTTACTTGTATCTATAATCAAGCCAGAAGGAAGTATAAACCTCAAAGATTGAATTGTATGGTAAGGATTTCTAAATACTCCGCTCGACATACCACTTGAATTATTAGCAAGAATGCCACCAATGGTGCAGGAATTTATTGAAGCCGGGTCTGGTCCAATTTTCTTTCCGAATTTTTTCAGCTTATCGTTAATCATTCCGGCAATAACGCTACACTCTGCAGTAACCGAATTAAGATTATTATCAATTTCGAACTTTTTCCAGCCATTTTTCAAATCAATCAATACCCCATCGGTTAAAGCTTGCCCCGAAAGGCTTGTTCCGGCAGCTCTGAATGTTATGTGTTTGTTAAATGTTTTGCACCACAGAAAAAGGCTTTGGATATCCTGTTCTGTTTCAGGCTTGATAACGGCTTCGGGGAGATATCTATAGAAACTTGCGTCTGTGGCATTAGTCAGAATATCTATCAAATTGTATGATATTTTTCTTTTTTGAATTGGTAATTTATCTAAATCATTAATCATTTTTTAAACTATCAAGTTCTTCAA